>JAPKCZ010000072.1 GCA_028822745.1 Kiritimatiellia bacterium
TACCCATGCGATGCTGCGCAAAGGCGCGCCAGAAGCGGTGCAATCCAACCGGATTATCCGCCAGCCACTTAGGCTGCTCATCGAGTAGCAGAAGTAGATCACTATACATCTCCTCGCCACTCAAGGCGCGCAGATACAAATGCGCGGCTTCGGCCCGTTCCGCGGCTGGACGTTCATCACCCTCAGTCAAAAAGGTCTTCAGGGCGGTTCGCGCCGTGTCGAAAAAGCCATCTTCCACAGCCGCCCGGCCGGTCAGCAGTTGCCGGCGCAATTGATCGCCCTTGTCTTGCGCGCTTACGATCCCGCAGGCGCTGACAAAAATGGCTATGCTTAAAAGCCGTATTTCTAAATTCATGATTCCCATAACTGTCTCAAGTACTGCCCTGTATACGACGCCTCTACCGTGGCGATTTCTTCGGGGGGCCCCTGTGCCACGATGGTGCCACCCCCATCGCCGCCTTCCGGACCAAGATCGATAATGTAGTCTGATGCTTGGATAACGTCCATGTTATGCTCAATCAGAACGATGGAATTTCCTGCGTCACGCAAACGTACCAAAACGGCCAACAGGCGCTCAATATCCGCAAAGTGCAGGCCCGTGGTGGGTTCATCGAGCAGATAAAGGGTTTCACCCTTGGCCACTTTACTCAATTCTGCCGACAATTTGATGCGCTGCGCTTCGCCACCCGACAAGGTTGTCGCCGACTGCCCAAGCTGCAGATACCCCAATCCCACTTCGGAAAGCGTATGCAACCGGCGGGCAATTGTGGGCACATTTTTAAAGAACTCGAGGGCATCTTCCACGGTGAGATCTAAAACATCCGCGATGGATTTCCCACTATAGAGCACCGTGAGGGTTTCACTGTTATAGCGACGCCCACCGCAACGCTCGCAGGGCACGTAGACATCGGGCAGGAAATGCATCTCCAGCTTCAAAAGCCCGTCCCCCTTGCAGGTTTCGCAACGGCCTCCTTTAACATTGAAACTGTAGCGTCCAATACCGAATCCGCGCACTTTCGATGCAGGTAACTCCGCAAAAAGTTTTCGAATCGCAGAAAAAGCACCTGTATACGTCGCCGGGTTACTGCGCGGCGTTCGGCCGATGGGTGACTGGTCAATAACGATGGCGCTTCGCAAGTGCTGCATACCGGTGATCCGTGTGTGCGGCCCAGGGCGCGTTTTCGATGAATGAAATTTCTTAAACAAGGCGCGGCGTAAAATATCGTCCACCAAACTGCTTTTTCCGCTGCCGGACACGCCCGTCACACAGACAAGCATCCCCAGCGGTATCGTCACATCAATGTTCTTCAAATTGTTGGCTTTCGCGCCGACGATACACAGCTCAGACCCATTGCCGTCGTGACGCTCGTCCGCGCTGCGCGCAGCATGTGACATCGAGAGATAGCGACCCGTTACAGAACGCGCGTTGGAAATGATCGCATCGATCTTGCCTTCGGCCAGCACTTCGCCGCCCTGCGTTCCCGCGCCTGGCCCCAAATCAATGACGTGATCGGCATGACGAATCATGTCTTCATCGTGCTCAACGACGACAACCGTGTTGCCGAGATCGCGCAGCGCGAGCAACATTTTGATCAATCGGTCGTTGTCGCGCACATGCAGTCCAATCGTCGGCTCATCCAGCACGTAGAGCACGCCGACCAAACCCGCTCCAATTTGCGTCGCCAATCGAATTCGCTGTGACTCACCGCCGGAAAGCGATCCGGTCTGCCGATCGAGCGACAAATAGTCGAGTCCAACATCCTGCAAGAACGAAAGGCGCTTGCGCACTTCATTGACCAACTCGCCGGCGATCTTCGCTTCCAGCGGCGTCAACTTTAGACCGTCAAAAAATGCATACGCATCACGAACGGACATTCCCGAGACCTCGGCAATGGACTGTTCGCGCACGGTGCACGCCAGAACGTCAGCCCGCAAGCGCGCACCATTGCAGCCCTCGCAGTGTTGACGGGTCATATAGCCTTCAAGGCGCTTGCGCACCAGTTCACTGTCCGTCGTCTCATAGCGGCGCTGCAAATTGGGAAGCACGCCTTCGAAGGGCTTTTCCGTCTTGCGGGTTTTTCCGCCACGATGCGATTTAAACGTAATATTCTCTTCACCGGAACCATTTAGGAGAATGCCCTGTATCGAGGCAGGCAAGTCAGAAAAGGACGTTGCCAGATCGAAGTCATAGTGTGCCGCGAGTGCTTTCAAGACGCGGTTGTAGTAAATAATGAGCTGGCGCCCACCCTTCTTCCAAGCCTGAATCGCCCCCTTCTCTAGCGCGATGTCAGGGTCAGGAATAATCAAAGCCGTATCCAGAATCAACTCCGTGCCCAGCCCGTGACACCGACTGCAGGCACCGTGATGGCTATTGAATGAAAAATGGCGCGCAGCGAGCACATCAAAATGAAGATCGCACTTCAGGCAAGCATTGCGCTCGGAATAGGGAATGGATTCCCATACATCACGCGCTGTTTCACGTAACACAAGTAAACGTCCTTCGCCCTGACGCAGGGCAAGTTCAACCGAGTCGGTCAGGCGACTGCCCATATCTGGCACAACGACCACGCGGTCAATGACAACCTCAATACTGTGCTTTTTCCGTGCAGACAGTGTCGCCAGACCGTCCAACGCGATGACCTCCCCATTGATGCGAACACGGACAAAGCCTTGTTTCCGTATATGCGCGATCAAAGCCTCGTGCGTCCCACGTTCATCCCGCACCAACGGCGCATGGATCATCAAACGTGTCTTTTCCTTAAACGATTGAATTTCTTCGACAATATCCTGTGCCGATTGGCGCTGCACAGGCCCAGCGCAGATCGGACAATGCTGCACGCCGATATTGGCGAAGAGCACACGTAGATAGTCGTGAATCTCGGTAGAGGTTGACACGGTCGAACGCGGATTGCTCGACACACCGCGTTGCTCGATCGCAATTGCAGGCGAAAGCCCGCAGATGTGATCAACGTCTGGCTTCTGTAGCTGATTTAGAAACTGACGTGCATAGGCGGAAAGGCTTTCGACGTAGCGTCTCTGCCCCTCCGCGTAAAGCGTATCGAAGGCCAGAGAAGATTTTCCGGAGCCGCTGAGACCGGTAATCACCGTCAAGCGTTCGCGCGGAATAGAAACCGTGATATTCTTGAGATTGTGCTCGCGCGCGCCCTCAACAATGATTGCTTCTTCGCTCATAGCGAGACCTCTGGTAAACGTCGATTGCGTCTCAGCTTATCCGTACAAGGCGATAATTTCGCTTGCCGGATTTAAGGACGAGCAGACAACCGTCAATGATATCGCTATCGGAAACAGACTGTTCAACTCCGCTCACACGGTCATTGTTCAGATACAGTCCGCCGTTTTGAATCAAGCGACGTGCGTCACCCTTACTCTTACAGAGTCCGCTACGCAGAGCCACATCGAGAATATTCTGTCCGCTCACGTCGTCGTGTGTCAGTTCGCAGGATGGGACGTCGGCAAAAATGCCGAGCAACTGCTCGGCCTTGAGCCCTTGCATGCTTTCACCAAACAAGACACCCGTCGCGGCCTGTGCCATCGAAAGCCCCGCTTCGCCATGGACTGCACGTGTCATTTCTTCAGCTAAACGTTTATGTGCAACACGGCGCTCTGGATGCGACCCGTGCTCCTCAGCCAACGCCTCAATGTCATCCAACGGCACCTCAGTAAACACCTTAAGAAAACGAATCACATCGGCATCTTCGCTACGCAAAAAGAACTGATAGAAGTCATATTGCGAGGTCTTGCTCGCATCCAGGAACATCGCATTGCCTTCGGACTTACCAAACTTCTGCCCCTGATTATCACAGATCAACGGGACGGTGAGGCCGTATGCCTGCTTACCGTTCAAACGTCGAATCAACTCAATGCCGGCCGTGATATTGCCCCACTGATCGGAACCGCCGACCTGAATGATGCATTCCTCTCGATTGCGCAATTCAAGAAAGTCGTAGGCCTGCAGCATCTGATAGCTGAATTCCGTGTAACTCATGCCGCTGTCGCCAGCAAGACGGCGCTGCACGCTTTCGCGGCCCAGCATGGCCCCCATACGGAAATGTTTACCCACATCGCGCAAAAACGTAATGAAGCCGTACGCGCCCAGCCAGTCCATGTTATTAACCAACTTGGCAGGAGCGGTGGGATGATCAAAATCCAGAAAACGCGACAAGTTTTCTCGAATGCCCTCCGTATTTCGAATGACCGTCTCCTCATCCAGCAAAGCGCGCTCAGCGTCCTTGCCCGATGGATCGCCGATCATGCCGGTCGCGCCGCCCACAAGCGCAATGACCTTGTGTCCGCAACGCTGAAAATGACGCAGCACCATGATCGTGACATAATTGCCCGCCTGCAGACTATCGCTGGACGGGTCGAAGCCGGCGTAAACCGTGCACGGCGATTCGAGAACTTTGGGCAGATCCGGACTGGTCATGTCTTCGAAAAGACCACGATCCTTTAGCAAGGTAACTACGTTCATTTTCATTCCCTGTGGTAGACAGAAAAGAGGCGCACTGAAATCAGTGCGCCCTTTTCATCAATCCATAGCGCATTAGCGAATGGCTTACTCTTTTTCGTCAGCCTTGTCTTCGGCTTTTTCGTCAGCCTTGTCGTCGGAGCTTTCGCCCGGACGCCATTCTTCGGAGGATAGCCCACCCAGTGCTTCATCAAATGCACCAGCGAGGTCAACCATGTCTTCGCCCGGACGCAGTCCTTCAAGAAGCTCTTCCTTCTGTGCATCAAACTCGTCATCTGGGATGGATGCGGCCTTGATGCTCAGGCCGATACGACGCTCAGAGCGATCGATGCGCAAGATACGCGCTTCGATGTCATCACCGACGTTGATCACGTCCTTGACTTTCTCAACATGCTCGTCGCTGAGCTGCGAGATGTGTACGAGACCATCGACACCCTCTTCAACTTCAACGAAAGCACCAAAGGAGGCGACCTTGGTCACGCTGCCCTTGACGATCTGTCCCACTTCGTAGCGTGACATGATGCTGCTCCACGGATCGTCCTGAGCCTGCTTCAGTCCAAGACCGATGCGGTTGTTGGAAGGATCGACTTCGAGAACAACCGCTTCGACTTCCTGGCTCTTTTCGAGCAATTCGGAAGGATGGTTGATCTTGCGTGTCCAGGACATGTCCGAAATGTGGATCATGCCATCGATACCGTCTTCGAGTTCGACGAAGGCACCGTAGGAGGTGAAGTTCTGAACGTTGCCCTTGACGCGTGAGCCAACGGGGTAGCGTTCCTGAACAGTATCCCAAGGGTTGTCTTCCGTCTGACGGATACCCAGAGCGATCTTCTGGCTTTCTGAATTGATATTCAGAACAACCACATCGACTTCCTGGCCGAGTTCCAGAATATCGGAAGCACGCGCAATGCGCTTGGTCCAAGACAGTTCCGAAACGTGAACCAGTCCTTCGACGCCGCGTTCGAGTTCGACGAAAGCACCGTAAGGCACGAGGTTGACAACTTTGCCACGCAGACGGCTTCCCGGCGGGTAACGGCCTTCGATGTTGTCCCATGGGTTAGGCGTAGCTTGCTTCAAGCCAAGCGAAACGCGCTCACGATCATGATCGATATCCAGGATGACCACTTCGAGATCCTGCCCAACCGTCACCATTTCAGAAGGATGCTTGATGCGACCCCATGACATGTCAGTGATGTGCAGCAGGCCGTCCAAACCAACCAAGTCAACAAACACACCGAAATCAGTGATGTTCTTAACCTTGCCGGCGCGGCGCTGGCCGACTTCAATCGTCGCCATCAGTTCACGCTTCTTGGAAGCGAGCTGTTCTTCGAGTAGCTCACGGCGGGAAAGAATGATGTTCTTCCGCTCGGAGCTCATTTTGATCACTTTAAAATCGTAGGTCTGACCCAGATAGCTGTCAGGATTACGGACCGGCGTCACATCAATCTGTGAACCAGGCAGAAATGCTTCCACGCCATCAACGTCAACGATCAGGCCACCACGCACACGGCTCTTAACGGTGCCCTTGGTGACACTGCCCTGTTCGTATTTCGCAACAACGGCATTCCAGCGGATAAGCTCGTCGGCTTTTTCCTTGCTGAGAACAACCATGCCACTCTCATCCTCGATCTGATCGAGAAGGACGGAGAGTTCGTCGCCAATACTGACGCTGGACAGGTCATCGAATTCGTGTCCGGAGATGATTCCTTCGGATTTGTATCCGATATCTACCAGAACTTCATTGCCGCGTATTTCGAGAACGCTGCCGGCAACAATGGAACCCTCTTTAAAGTCTTTGAGGGTGTCAGCATACATCTGAGCCATTTCGGCTTCTTGGTCTCCGCTAAACTGCGTGAGATCAAATTCGATGTGTTTCTTTTTAGGTGTTTGTGTTGTCATGTTTTCTTAGGTTTATATGTCTCAGCCCTATATGAGGACTGCGCATCACACGCCGCATGTAACGCTAAGTGAGAATTTGCAAACCACGAGAGTACCTGAACTCACCCCCCGAAATCAAGCAGTAATATAGGTGTTTTTGGGCATTCGCTTACGATTTGGACGTTTACACCGTCTTTTAGAGACCGCCGCATCCACGCTCAACGGAATGCAAATCAGGCGAAATTTCGCCCTGACACCAGTCCTGAAGGCCTTTGAAGTCCCACAAACCACGACATACAAGTAACTTGCAAAATGTTTCACGGCAGATCGCCACACCAAGTGCAAGGGAGAATTTGGATTGGAAATCAGCCCGCGTAGCGAGGGCGTCGATGTGCTTTTAAGGAGACGGCAGCACGTGAATCATAATATCGCCCTCGGCATTATCCGCAAAGACGCCGCCGACGAGATCATCCTGAGCCTTGGCCCCTCCGCCGAGATCACCTTTCCCCGCTCGGAGGTAAACGCCTTCCAACCCGCCGCCACATCCCTCATGCCCACGGGCTACGACGGCATCCTCACCCCGCAACAACTCGCCGATCTCGTCGCCTACCTCCACGCCTCAAAATAGCACTCCGAGCACTTACAGCAGATAAACAAAGGCGTTGCACTGCATTGACGACATTTTCTTTTGGACAGCAGAGCCTTAAGCACCATACTTGCACATGATGACCAATTCGTAACGACCTGAGCGACGTCCACCCAGACGTACTTTTCAACTCCCTAAAGTAAAGGAGTCATAGCGTTCCGTCATGGAAGAACACGACGTATTTGATTATAGCAAGGCGTATAACGAAAAGTCCTTGTGGGAGAAGATTGGCTCGTTCGCGCTTGCGGCAGGCAAAGGCACCATCAAGAAAGTATTGATCCTGTACTACTGCCTCCAAGACCCCGACACACCCGCTTGGGCCAAGGCCACCATCATCGGCGCGTTGGGCTACTTCATTCTACCGCTCGACGCGATCCCCGACTTCATTCCGTCCGTCGGATACGTCGATGACCTCGGCGGCCTTGCCGTAGCGACAGGTGCCGTTCTGATGCACATCAAAATCGCGCATAGAACGCTCGCCAAAGCCAAACTGTCGCAGTGGTTCGGCGACCAAGCCTGATCCGTACTGACGTGGCCGACGTTTATCTCGCGAGGGACGCTTTCATCTCAATTGGCTTTGGCATCGAGGATCAAGTGCATGCCATGTTTTTTGACGGCGGACCGCCCTAAGACCCTTCGCGCGGATAGACCTTGCGCGTGCTCGACCCACGGCTGCCCGTCTTTTTCGATGCCGCCTTTTTTGCACTGCCCGTCTTTTTCGATGCCGCCTTTGTGGTACCCGACGTCTTTTTCACGCCGCCGGCAGGCCGACTGAGCCATCCCGTGGGGACAGCAATGCTTCCATCCTTGGAACGTACAGCACCAACGTCGTGGTCGACACCAACCAAATCATACGGGTCAGGAAGGCTCTCGCGTCGCTCGAGATATTCTGTCACCGAGAACACGGTCTGCTCACGCTTCGCTTGGCGATAGTCCCAAGGTGCGACAGGCGAGGCTTCCGACCAGATGTTCAACCCCTTCTTTTTCGCGTTGGCCTGCGCACGCGACAGTGATTTGGTGTCGGACTGTTTAAGATAGTGCCACGCAAAGCCTTGTTCGACCAGCCGCTCCCCGATGGAGA
>JAPKCZ010000729.1 GCA_028822745.1 Kiritimatiellia bacterium
CTGGCCCGTGTTGATAAACGTAATGGCGGGGTCGTGATTGACGGCCTCTGTGTGCATGGATTTAATGATCGTGATGTCATCTACAATCGAGGCCGTGTAAGGCAACAGGTCACTCACCCATGTGCCGTGCTTACCATGACGCTTGAAATCGAACATCGGCGCAACAACCGGAAATGAACTCTGCTTGCTGGTCATGCCAGTGACACGCTGGCCCTGACGAACGGAATCCGGCAACTCGGTGCCGTGCAGTCCTCGAATTTCAGGATGAAAATCGAATGTGTCGATGTGTGATGGCCCACCCGCCATGAACAGATAAATGATCCGCTTGGCCTTTGGCGCAATGCGCTGCGAGAAGTGCGAGCGCACCCCCGCGTTGGCCGTTCCGTTGAAAAGTGACGGATTAAGCATGGTACCCAGTGCCGTTGCACCGAAACCAAGACCACTGTTTTTCAAAAACTGGCGACGACTGATAATCTTCAGTTGTTCAGCAATAGGATCCATGATCACTACCCTCTGGTCAGGACTTCGTCCAAGTTCAGTATCATACTGGAAAGCACAGTATAGGCTGCGTGCTCAACAAAATTCAATTTTTCGTCACGCGGCGATTCACCGACGGATAAAAACGCTTTTGCCGATTCAGGTGTAGCTTGGAACGACGCCAATTGTTTATCGAAGACCGATCGGCAAATCGCCAACTCAGCCGGCGTCGCCTCGCGACTCAGACAGAGACGATAAGCGTGATTCACTCGCGAGGCAAAGCTATCCCCGCCCTCATTCATGATACGCTCCGAAAGCCGTCGAGCCGCCTCGACGAAATGAATATCATTGAGCGTCACCAAGGCCTGAAGCGGCGTGTTCGTCCGCGGGCGTCCAATCAAACATTTTTCACGCGTCGGCGCATCGAAGATCTGCATATTGGGGGCCGGAGCCGACCGTTTCCAATAGGTATACATGCTGCGCCGATAGAGTTTTTCACCTGATTCGCGCTTGTAGCGCAGTCCCTTGTTCAACGACACTTCATTCCAGATACCGTCAGGCTGGTAAGGCTTCACGCTGACCCCGCCAATTTTGGACACCAAGAGTCCGCTGACGGCCAAGGCGTTGTCGCGAATAAACTCGCCCTGCAAACGGAAACGCGTACCACGTGACAGCAAGGTGTTTTCGGGATCCACGCCAAAGTGCTTCTGTTTGATTCGCGAGGACTGGCGATACGTTTCCGACATCACCATTTGCTTGAGCATGCGCTTCACGTCCCAACCGCTCTCAACAAAGTCGACCGCCAGCCAATCGAGAAGCTCTGGATGGCTGGGTGTTGTGCCCTGGTTCCCAAAGTCCATCACAGAGGAGACGATGCCGCGGCCAAAGAGCATGGCCCAGTAGCGGTTAATGGTGACACGGGACGTCAAAGGATGGTCGGGCTGAACGAGCCACTTCGCTAACCCTAATCGGTTGGCTGGCAGGTCAGGCGACGGTTGCGGAAGAAAGGCTGGTACGCTTGGCTGAACGGGCGCGTGGGTGTTGGGTGAATCATACTGACCTCGATTGAGGATGAACGTCATACGCGGCTTCGCATTGTCCCCCATGATCATGGAGTCGTGGTCGCGATACTTGTCATGAAGCTCCACTTCGCGTTTACCCAAAACCATGAGTTCCTCACCGAGGGCCTTATACGGTTCGTCGTGATCGCGAAGATACGCCATGCTCAGCGCCGCTTTCTGAGCATCAGTGCGTGCCTCAGGCG
>JAPKCZ010000730.1 GCA_028822745.1 Kiritimatiellia bacterium
CTACTTACGCAGTGCGGGGCTTTTTCGAGGCCTTGAACGCGAATTCGTCTTTCACCCAGACGCGTCCAAGCAAGTCCTCGCCCTGAATAATTTCCTGAATGGTATAGATCGCTGGCACATGGGGCATGTGACCTACGATGGCTATCCATACGGACTGAATCAGGTCGATGAATGGATCATGCGACCGCTTCTTGCCGTAAAGCACGCCCTTGTTCGCATGACCAATCCTGGTATCGATCAATTCAACGTCCCTTCGAATCGTCAGCTGTTTTACTGGGCGCGTATTTTGCGCGTATTTTATGGCATGTGCGTCTTTGGGCTCTGTCTTGCTACGGCACGCTATTTTACACGGTCGCGTGTTGCTTTTCTAACGGTGGGGCTTCTGATGGCGCTCTCGCCACTCATGACTGTCGTGACGCATTCCGCAGCGGGCGATATAGGCGTCGATCTTTTTAGTATGGGCACGCTTCTCGCACTTTGTCGCTATCACGACCGTCCACGTTTGGTTTGGATCGCCATTGCCGGGCTATGCTGCGGATTAGGCTTCGCGTGTAAATTCCACGGTGATTTGGCCGCATTCATGATTGCCGCCTATCTACTCCTGGCCATGCCAACCTATTCCTGGCGCAACGTTGGCCGTACTGCGGCACTTGGCTTCATGAGCCTACTGTTTTTTATTGGTGGTGTTTTCCTCGGAAGCCCCACGCTTCGAGAAACGCCCAAGAGTACGTGGAGCGACATGCGCGACAATATGGTCTACGTCAAAAACGACGCCGCAACACCTGAGGTTCTCGAAAAATCGGTTATCGAAAAAATTGCCTATGGCCTTGGGCACAATGGGGCCGCGGTGTGTCAAGCCTTGGGGTGGGGTATTGTCCTGTTGAGTCTTGTGGCGCTTGGCGTCTGCCTTTGGCGCTGGTGGCGATCCACACGAAGTGCACGTCCTGAGCTATCGCAACGGTCGAAATCATCGCTCCACATCGCCGCATTGGGATTTGTGCTTTTTGCAGGCTTATTGTCGACGGCGCTAAAACCAACAATTCAACCGTTCCATTATTCTTATCTCGTTCCGATACTGTGTCTGGCCTCTGGACTTGTTTTAGATATGTTGTGGCAAAATCGACGTCGTTCTGTGCGTTTGATAGGGCTTGCTGTCTTGCTCTGTACGGTCGGCGACCTTGCGGCACGCAGCTGGCGTGAAGATTACTTCTGGCGTCGTGATGACGCGCGCGGTGATGCACGCGTCTACGCCCGTGATACGTTCGTGATGCCCGTTAAGTACCGCGGCGTACACAAGCCAGAAGAAGAACTGAAGCGCTACGAGTTGCACGACTTGGGCTTGCCCGTTTTTCGTAACAGGCCGTCGGTCATCCTGCACCCCGAAGCCGCGTTCTTGAAAAGCGTTCGCATTTTACCGGTTCCGACGGTTCCGTTTCCTCAGACATCGCGCTGGATATATATGGATGGACCCGTCATGCCACGCAATGATCGCATGTTTGAGGTCGCGGGTGGGCACACGGTTAAGAAAGACGTTGTTTTCTATGAAACGCCGCAGCCCATGACATTTGGCATTCGCGTTGGTGATACGCCGTCGACCGTGCGTATTTCTGCAGGTGGCGTCACACAAGAAGTTCACGTCACGCCGCATCGTCAGACTGTCTTCACGATCCACCCGAAGCGCTGGGTGAAAAGTTCAAGCAATGGGCTCGAGGTGAACATTGTCGCTGTTGAGGCGCAT
>JAPKCZ010000073.1 GCA_028822745.1 Kiritimatiellia bacterium
CACACATACGCCTGACACCGATCATCGCCGAGGCCTATCGCGTGGCTCCCATGGCGATCACCTATCGCGATAATAGCAGCAGCCCGCCGCTGGAAGGTTGGTTCGCGACGGAACCTCTCGATCTAAACCTGAAGCCGCCCGTTGCGGCCGACGATGCGTCGGTCATGGGCGAGGTTAACCCCCGCTGGGTCCGCCCTGAAACGCGCACCATCCTCATATGGATTGGAGCGGGTGTGCTCGGCGTCGCCTTGCTCGTTCTGTTATGGAAACTTGTTTCACGCGTCAAAGAAGAAGTTGCTCTACGGCGCATGTCGCCGAAGGAGCGTGCCATGCGCGAACTCGCGACGCTGCTCAGGCGCGACCTGATTCACAGCAATCAGGTCAAAGAGTTTTACTTCGAGCTGACGATGATTGTGCGTCGCTACATTGAACGCCAACACGGCGTGCGGGCACCGGAACAGACAACGGAAGAATTCCTCTCGGCCGTCAGTACGGACACGCGCTTCACGGCCGATGTGATATCGCGTCTACGCGCCTTTCTACAGGCTGCCGATCTCGTTAAGTACGCGGCCTACAATCCTGATGCCGAGGGCATCGGCAAGGCAACAGAGACGGCCACCGACTATATCGAACATGACGACGCCGCCACACCACAGGAAGGAGAGGCTGACTGATGTTTCGATTTGCAAGCCCACTCCTCTTCGTTTTGCTCATCCCGCTTCTCGTGGCGGCCTGGCGTGTCTATCGGCGCAGCATCACAAAGGCCTACCTGTTTTCACCGACCCACAGCATGGGATCGATGCGGCGTAGTTGGCGAATCGCCCTAACCGGCACCCTTCCGTTTCTCACGCTGATCGGTATGGCGCTGAGTATCATCGCGCTAGCACGTCCCCAAACCATACTATCCATCACCAAGCAAACGCAGGACGTTATTGCCGTGCAAATGGTCGTCGACGTTTCAGGCTCGATGAAGGCCCTTGATCTCTCGGACATGAAACCGAACGGTGAAATTCTACGTCCCAAAACGCGTCTGGATGTCGTCAAAGCCATGTTTGAACGATTTGTGGACTCGCGCCCGGATGACCTCATTGGTCTTGTTACATTCGGTGGTTTCGCCACGACGCGATGTCCTTTGACAACGGATCACGACGTCTTGCGCCATGTCTTGAGTGGTGTACACCTGCCCAAGGCGAACGAAATCATCGACGATGAAGAAATGTTGACCGCCATTGGTGACGGGTTGGCAACCGGCGCGGCCCGTATGCGTGAATCCGAGTCCAAATCTCGCATCATGGTTTTGCTCAGCGACGGTGAGTCCAATACGGGCATCATCGAACCCGCAGACGCGGTACGTGCGGCGTCTGAACTGGGCATTAAAGTGTACACCATCGGCGTTGGCTCCACGGGCACCGCCAACGTAATGCAAAAGGATCGCTTTGGCCGTGACGTGCTCGCCACGATGCGCGTCGAGCTCGATGAAGAGGAACTCAAGATGATCGCGGCTCAAACAGGGGGCCGCTACTTCAACGTGCGCGATGAAGACGGATTGAAGGCCGCACTCGAAGACATTGATTCGCTCGAAAAAACCACGATCGAGCGCGAACACTTCCATCATTACGACGAACGCTTCCCTTACTTTCTGATTCCCGGCCTGGCCTTGATTGTGTTCGGCACGGGATTAAACATGCTGACATGCCGGCGACTCCTATAATGCCTGCTCGAAACCAGAGAATTTGATGGAATTCACAAATCCAAAACTGCTTCTTCTCATCTGGGTGACACCATTGCTCGCCTTCTGGTGGATATGGGCTCAGCGAAAGCGCGAAAGCGCACTGGCTTCATTCATGTCGGCTCAGATGCAGGCAAAATTGGCTCCAACATCAGGAAGCGCACGCATGCGCTGGCAAATCGCCTTGTTGGTTTTCGGCCTGCTTCTTTCCATCGCGTCCCTTTCGCGACCCCAATGGGGCGAACGGGAAGAAACGGTTTATCAGCGTGGACGCGACGTGATTATTGCATTGGATGTATCTCGTTCCATGCTGGCAAACGATGTGCACCCCAACAGACTTGCGCGCGCCAAGATCGACCTTGTCGACCTAATCAAAGAACTGCGCGGCGATCGCGCGGGGCTGATGGCCTTTCGCCGCGACGCGCAGGTTATTTGTCCACTAACCACGGACTATGCTTTTCTTCGGCACGCACTCGAAGGGTGTGGATTGCATTCTGCTGCGCCAGGCGAAACGGACATCGGCGGCGCCATAACGACCGCCACGCAATCCTTCGACATTGAATCCGGCAGCCATCGCGTCATTGTCCTGATCTCAGATGGCGAAGACCTCGCGGGGGCGGCCATTACTGCCGCTGAGGCTGCAGCGGAAAAGGGCGTCGTGATATTCACCGTCGGCCTCGGTAGCGACAAGGGCTCGCAGATCCCGACGCCGGACGAATCAACCAAGGTCATGCAGCATCAGAGAAAAGCCGTCATCACACGACTCCAGAACGAAACACTCGATCGCATCGCAAACATCACGGGTGGAGCCTATGTGCCCATCGCAACCGCGAGTACGGCCAGCCACACACTTGGCGACATCTACCAACAACATCTTGTGAATGTGAGTGTACAGGACCTGGAAGAGACACGTAAGTTTCGGCGCGTTGAGCGCTTCCAGTGGCCGCTGCTCCCAGCCCTACTCTGCTTCATCGCCGCGGCCGTGCTTTCCCGTGGTCGACTCGCGACTCTATCGAAACGCACCGCCCTGTTGCTCCTCATAGGCACGACGTCGCTCGCACAGCGATCACACGCACAGACGAACGACCTCTCGAATACGAATGCACCTTCAATCAATCTGAAAGACATCCCCCCCGGGCGCAGCGGCGCTCGAATCGCTCAATCTTACTTTCGCAATGGCGACTTTGCCGCGGCGGCTGCCGCCTACGAACGCGCGGCTGAAACGGCAACCCGGGACTCCGCTCGCGCCTTCCGCTTCAACGCCGCCATCAGTTTGTACAAATCGGGTGAGTTCTCCTCGGCTCTAGACATTTTGTCGGATCTGGCCAGAAACGCCGATAATAGCGACATGGCAGATATTGAGAAGGCTCTGGGCTTATGCGCTTATGAGGCCGCACAGGCCACGGCAAGCGAAACACCGGACGATTTGTCCGAACGCGCCGACCTGCTACGTGAAGCGGGCGAAGCGTTTCGCCGAGCGGCGCGTCTATCCGCAGCGGACGAGCAAGACGAATCCAATTTGGCCATCACACTCTCCGAGCTAAAAACGGCGGCCGAGAATGCGCATATCACGCAAATGATGCAAAAGCATCAGGATTCCTCGCCCGCGCAGATCGCCGCGGAAATGCTGGCCAATCAACGGCGCATCAGGCAAGGGATTGCGGCAGCAACGACCAACATGACGCCATCGCGTATTGACGAATTCGAATCACTGGCGGTGCTCCAAAAAGAAAACGCCGACATCTGGATCCCACTCAAAGGAAAGCTCCTCGAAGCAGCCGGACAAGATGGCAGCCCCGATGCACAAAAGCAATTGGCGCAACTGAACCAACAGATCGAAGCGACACGACAGAACATGCTGGATGCATCCCAACAGCTCAACCATCTCAAAACCGACTCTAACGAACTATCGGACATGAGTGAGGCAGCAGTTTATCAACTTTTTAAAGCATTCGCACCGCACGACATGCTCCTACAAGAAGAAATCCGACAGCAGTCCAATTGCGTCAACTGGACCACCTCACCCGCGTCTGCCCCGGTAGCGGGAAAGGCCTTCCTTGAGGCCGTACAAGGCGAAGCACGATCATTAACCGATATTTTCAAAGCACGTTTTGAACAGGCCCTCAAGCAAATGCAACAGCAGATGGATGCGGCGCAAACGGCCGGCCCCGAAGCCGACGCAGCAGCACCACCAGCAGGAGGCGGCCTAGACGAAGATACGATACGCCAAATTAACGAACTGCTGCGCCTAGCGACGGCGTCACAGGATGAGGCACTCAGCAACATTAAACGCTCAGCCACGAAACCCGCCTCCTACTCAGCGCGCGAGGCGCATCAACACCTCGTCGAGATCCAAAAACTGTTGCCCAGGCAAGACGATCAGCAGCAACAGCAAGATCAGCAGCAGAACCAAGATCAGCAACAACAGGACGAGCAACCACCGGAAGAACAAGAACAGAATCCAGAGTCGCAACCCGAAAACGCGCCTCAGAACGAGACGAACGAAACACAAACGGCCGAAAGCGAGGCAGAGGATATGTTGCCCGAGGACATCGAAAAGCTTCTCGAGCGTGCGCTGCGACGTGAAAAAGAACATGAACAGGAACGACGCAAGCACTTCAATCGCATTCCGGTCGCCCCCATGAAGCGAGACTGGTAAATCTTGTGACCGCGTGACATGACGCGTCTTATCGAGGTCCCACCTGAATACAACCATGATCAACCGACGAAACATACCGTTCCGTTTTTCGGCCACCCTATTGATGGCGGTGCTATGGTCGACATTCAGCGCAGTCGCACAGAAACCAGGCATTGAGGTTCAGCTCGATCGTGATGCGGTGTTTGTTGGCGATCCCGCGACGTTGATCGTGACGCTTTCGGGTCGGCGGGGCATCCCAAAGCCTACGGTTCCTCACGTCGATGGTCTCGAAATTTCACTTGTCGCAGATCAACCGGGGCACGTTGTGTCCATCCACAACTTCAAGAAGGTTGAAAGCTTCAATCGAAAACTTGTCTACCGCGTCGTTCCCCAACGGGAAGGAACGTTCCAAATCGGCCCCGTTAAAGCCAAAGTGCAGGGGCACGCCCTTGTCCACAAAGGGGTCTCACTGAACGTGCACGGCGAAGAGGAACAGGACCTCGTCTTTCTAGAACTTAGTAGTACGCGAAACACCGTGATGGTCGACGAGCCCTTCCAGATCAAATTTACCATTTTCATCAAACGTATCTCCGGAGCCTACCGAAACCACGACCCAATTAATCCAGAGCGTGCCCCGCACCTCACCTTAAGTTTTCTTGATGGCATGCCCGATGGATTGGTTCAGCCAGATATCAGAGCGGTGCTTCAAAAGGCGCTGGTAGAAAAATCCAACACCTCTGGTTTTCGCGTGAACGACTTCACCACGCGTAACAATCCATTTAGTATGTTTTCGATCGACCCACTGTCCAGATCACGTGATGCGAAGTTCAGGTTCCCAAGGCAGACCGTCCAACGCGCCAACGGCCTCTTCTACGCCTATGTACTAAAGCTGGAATACCGCGCAGATAATGAAGGCCACTACACGTTCAAAGCGCCCGCATTCAAAGGCGACGTTATCATCTCAGCCGATTCCGGGGGACGTGTCAAAACGCGACCCGTCATGACGACAGGAACGGCGTTGACCATCGAGGTCACTCCACCCCCCCTGGAAGGACGCCCGGAAAGCTTTATCGGCGTCATTGGAAGCAACCTCACAGCCCGTGCATCGCTGGACACGCAAACCTGCAATGTAGGTGACCCGTTGACGCTGTCACTGGACATTGATGGCGACATCAGCCTTAAGAACATGGAGCCGCCCCGACTGGATCAGCACGACGAATTGACCCGACGTTTTCGTGTTTACAGCGACTCAATTCAAACAGAGTCACGCGCGACGGGAAAAACGTACCGTTACACCATCCGCCCTAAAGAACATGGCACCTACGAACTACCATCCATCGACATCGCCTGCTTTGACGTGCAAAAGCGGACATATCACGTCGTCAAAACGGAGCCCATTCCGTTTCGCGCACAGAAGGTGGCTGAAATTGCCTCAGACTGGGTCTTGAGCGAATCAACCAATCGCGCGAGTCGCCTACTTATCTCCAGCACGGGCGCCGCCACGCCGGCCCCCATGACCATCGTGACGCGCGGGGCAGTACCTGATCGCATTTTTGATCCACGTTTTCATCTCGGCATTGCAGGCATCGGGCCAGCCTGCTGCCTGCTTTCCCTGCTTTTGCTTGGTTCGCGGCGGGCAACGAGGCGTTTACATTTTGGAGGCAAACGCCGCAACGCCGCTCGCCGCGCCATAAGACGCCTTCAATCGAAAGCCGAATCCGATCAATCAGGGCCTGTTCCAGAGGTGCTGGCGGATTATTTAAAAACGCGCCTGCACCTTGACCAGCGTCCACAAACACCAGCAGAAGTTTCCTCCGTACTGAAGTCGCAACAACGCGTGGATGAGGATATGGGGCGAGACTTTGTGCAGATATTTGAAACGGCGTTCAACGCGCAGTTTTCGCAACAGCCCCTACAGTCTGACACGGCGGCCTTAATCGAATCCGCCATTGAGATCATCACGCGATTTGAGAAACGGTTAGCAAAACCACGGCGCGGACCCGCCCGCACGATTGCCGTATTCATTTTGGCGATGCACACCGTCGTGCCCGCGTCGCTAGCCGCAGGACACACCATCGAACAACAGTTCATGTGGGACGAAGCCAACACTGCTCTCGCAAGGGCACGAACGCCTGCGGAGTTTTTAAATGCGTCACGGCGTTACGAGACCATGTTGGCCGCCGGGGTCATCAATGGTCCGGTGCTTTACAATTTGGGCACAGCGCGGCTTCAAGCCAAGCAGCATACCGAAGCGCTTGATGCCCTCAATCGAGCAGAGCGGTACGCCGGCACCAGTCGTGACATTGTACGCAACATGTCCATCGCAGCTTCAGAATCGCTTAGGGATGGCGACACCGCATCGTCGTGGTGGCGCATTCCGTTTTTCTGGCATTTTGCACTTTCAGGTCATATTCGTATCAGCATTGCAGCCGGAGCATTTTCACTCTGTTGGTTCGCCATTCTGTTTTTGCGTTTTGGTGCGGCGGGCGTTGGGCGCCCACTGCTGGCTCTGGCCCTGCTGGCTTTTTCTGTATTTGGCACTAGTGCGCTGATCACGCTCTATGCCGAGCAGGCAGAAGCCATCCCAAAAGCGTCGCCAGACGCCGCGGATGAGCGCGCTCTACACCAGCGCGCGCCCGCAAAGGAGGCACAGCCATGAGGGCACAGTGTCGCCATCTCATCGTCGCCGTACTCTTAGGCATGAACGGCACAGCGGCCTTGGCCCAGACCCCGCCACCCACCGCATGGGTTGAGGCGAAAATGTCGTTATCCCATCAGAAACTCTACGTCCACTCGCGTTTCACGCTGACAATGACCATTTCATCGCGACATGTGCGCCTTAGTCGCAATTTCAACCTAAGTGGCTTGACACAAGAAGATGTTTTCAAATTGAGCGCCTTTTCCGAACTGCCCCTTCAGCGCCACAACAAGAACGGCGTGGTCACGGAAGTTCGACAGTTTCGTTGCCAGGGTGAAGCCCTTCGACCCGGGTCGATAAAATTTTCCCCTCAGTTACGTTACGGGGTCCTGACAAGGCAACGTGGATTTCTTGGAAGTATGTGGTCCGAGTCGGCTCGCACTGCTGCGGTGCGTCCCATTACGGTCACCATCCGGGCGCTTCCGGTAGCGGGGAAACCCCCGAATTTCAGCGGGGCCATCGGGCAGTTCGACTTCAGCATTAAGGTTTCGCCAACGGATGTTCAGGTAGAAGAACTCGTTGAAGTCACACTCAAGCTAAAAGGAAAGGGGCACCTTGAGGATAATTTTTGGCCCGAACTCAAGTTGGGGCGCTCCTTCAAAGTCTACCCACCCAAGGCCTCGGGTGGCATTGAAACAGAACGAGGGCTCACACAGACGATTATTCCTCAGACAACGAATGCAACCTACATTCCCAGCTTGAGCTTTGCCTATTTCGACCCAATCAAGGGTCGCTATATCGTCGACAAAGAAGGCCCCGTCTCGCTCACGTTTCATTCGGCTAAGATGCAAACAAACGCAACGCGCTACGTATCCAAAAGCGGGATCCGCACGCCGCACAAAGCCAGTCCATCCCCGACTGGACTCACTGAAGGCACCCGTATCGCCAAAGGTGGTGTGGCAACCACACGCAACCTGCTTCGTAATCTAGGTGCGGTCATGTCCGGTATCGCAGCGCTGAGTCTGCTCATT
>JAPKCZ010000074.1 GCA_028822745.1 Kiritimatiellia bacterium
GAATAATGGGCCAGCCCTTGTCGCTGAGGACCTTTGTATCTGCCGATGTCACTTCCCACTGTGCTGACAAGTCGACTTTGTTGATGGCCAGTAGGAATGGCACATCGCCCAGAACCGATTCGACATACTCTTTCACACGCATGGCTTCTTCGAAGGTTTCTTTGCGTGTCCCATCCGCGACAAGGATGTATCCAGCAGCGCCGCTGAGGTAGGCTGTTTGGAAACGTTGTGATAGGTTGATGCCCTCGATGTCCCACAGCATCAGTGTGACATCTTGCTCCTGCACGGAAACGTTTTTTTGGTCAATTTTTACGCCGACGGTTGCCAAGTACCGGTCTGAAAAAATGCTCTCCACGTAGCGCCTGACCAAGCTGGTCTTTCCGACGGCCGCGCTGCCAAGCATGCAAATTTTCTTCTTAATCAACGTGGTCCTCGCGGGGTGAAGTTTGTCGTTTAACGCAAGGCTTGAAGAAACCACGAACCGCATGAAATATCAAGGTGAATTGCACGCTTGCGCATTTAGGCGCGGCGGTGGCCGAACCATCTTTAGAAGTGGGGGGGGCGACGTGGTGGTACAAAAAAGGCGCAGCGTGTGGGTGCTGCGCCTTTTACGTAAAATGTAGGTTGTCCTTAAGGTGCGTTTGTGGACAGACCCGGCTGATAATAGACAGGTGCGTTCGATGGAACGGCTGTGTCGTACCATACATTGGTTCCGGTGCCAGAGGGAGTCAGGCTGCTGGCCACGACGCTCCACGGGTTAACGTCGGTGAGGTTTGTCGCACGTTGCACGAAAAGCTCGGTTGCGAGGTTGGTTTCGGTGCCGATAACCCACCAGATGCAGTTTGATGTGCCGAAATATTCGGTGCGCACAATGTGGAAATAATCGCTGTCGTCGTCTGGGTCCGTGCCTGCAACATACTCGGCCCAGTTTGATGCGCCGTCATTGTCTTCGTCGAGCGTGCCTTCATTGGGTGGAATGCCATTGTCGGTCAACCACTGCTCAAAGGCTGTCATGGGTGTGTTTGTCGAGAAGGCCGCAATGGATTCCGCGACAACGATATCGTCGACAACGCCCGCACCGCTGAATGCGACCGAGGTAAGGTAGTCATTGTTTGGGCCTGTTCCACCATATCCACTATCGGAGCAGAGGAACCAAGAGCCGCCAGTTGGAGGCCCATCACCAGAGCCATCAGGCTGGAGATCATAACCGTTGGGAGAGGCAAGCAGGACGCCGTCCAGATAGATTTGAAAATAGTTCTCTCCGTAAGCGAATGCGAGTTCCACGGCCGTGATGTAATTGATCATAACACTCAGGCGCACGAAATCATTGGTGCCGATCGGTGTGTGGGCCGTAAAGCTGTTGGAACTGACTTGGACCTGAAGTGTCGTCCATGTCTGTTCTCCGATTGCGAAACCCGTAGTGTAGAGGGTGTGGCGAACGATGAGGTCTCCGTTGGTGTTGACATAGGCCGCGAGCTGAGCGTCAGCAGGTATGTCTGGTTCAAAGGTCAACTGGCCGAGCTGGGCAACGAGGTCAATCCAGACATTGGTAGGATCAAGATTAACATCATCGGCGAAGTTGAAACTGTTGCTGATGTCTCCCAGGATTTGCATGGCGATGTTGTGTGTGGCCAGTGGCAATGGGTAGCCGCCGCTCGGCTGCGTGTATGAAATTGCAACAGCTTCAGCAGCGCTATTGGTGGGTGAAAAGGGGCCGCCTTCCCACATGCCGTGTAGGCTGGCACCGTTGGTGTCGACAATCGGGTCACCATCAGAAAGACCTTCGAACGACCAGCTGTCGCCGATGTCGCTGGAGGCATGGACCTGCGCGGAAAACATGAAGAGTGCGGCAAAGGTGGCTGCGCGAATCATTTCTATACGTTTGGGGCGACGCTCGCTCATTATTCTCTTGCTCCTTCAAAACCTAGTTAAACGCCAATGTTTATATAAAAAGAGGACAAAATGCCATGAAAGTGCTTTTCGGTCCGGTCGTTGTGATCTCTCAAACTACTAATAGCATACCCTAGCGACGTAATGCGGGTCAAAGGATTTATAGGGCTGTCGGCACTGTTTGTGGGCGCTTGCCTATTGCTGGTGCACCTGTCATGGATCATACTGCTGGGCATTCGTACAAAAAGAGGGGTGTTGACTATGGCCATTTTTGGCGCGTTTATGGTCAATTCGTTTCTGTCTTTCGCCGCGACGAATGCATTCAAGATCGCCTATATGGGGGTCGGGCCGACCGAAATGCGGCTGGTTTTTATCCTCGTCAACACGGTCCTCATCGTCTTTGGCCGCGAACACATGTTGGTCGCGCTCCCGTATGTGCTGGTCGGGGCCGCATTCGCCCTGTTTGCCACCGTCTATCGCACGCAAAAGGTGCTTTGGGTCATCGATATGCAGGCCAAGCACGAAAAGGATATATACCCGATGACGAGGCGGAGCCGTCTTCACGTGCTGAGTTTGCGCGCGAATTAGCCGCTAGCATTCGTACACGACGCATCGTGCCCAATATGTTGCTTTCCGGTCTGATCGGTGGGTTCGCCTTGCTGACCTTGGCGATGCGCGTTGGTTATCCCAATCACCAGGTGATCGCCTTTAGCCTCTATGGTCTGAGCTGGGTTCCGCTGTTCATGTCTTTTCAAGCCAAGCGCGCCTTCGTCCGGCGGCATTGGCCGATGATGAGGCATTTCGTGCCAGCTGGCGCCGCCCTAAGTGGGACGTCCTCCAGAAATAGGGCCTCCAAACCACCCGCCAATCGCGAGATTTCGGTTAGACCGGCGTCAGTCGCCCGAATTCTAGGGATTTTGTTTGCAACTTTCCCTCGGAATCCGTTTTCTATGTCGACTGCGAACATCAGCCTAGCCTGATCTATTCATCAACGTCGTGACGAGAATGGGTAGATTGCGTCAGATCAAGTGCTTGAGATGGCGTGAGATATACATTCGCAGTAGATTTTGGTGAATAGATCAGGCTTGGGGCTATTTTTCCCGTTTTGAAACTGAAGAGGATTTTGCGACATGGAACTTTTTTTGGGAATAATCGTTGTTACGGCTTTGATTTTTCTGATCTGGGATTGCGTCGAAGTGGGTCGAAACGACGCTGCCAATCTGGTCAATGCCGTCTTCGGTTCACGCTCGCTGGAAAGGCGTAAAGCCGTCTTGGTGGCTGGCATTGCCGTCATTCTGGGTGCCACCTTCGCCTCGCCGGTCATGGAAACCGCGCGCAAAGGCATTTTCGACCCGGGCATGTTGTCGATTCAAATGGCGATGGTCGTCTACGTCACGGCCTACATTGTTGATACCGCATTACTCTCTACCTATTCTGCCTACGGCATGCCCGTCAGCACCACGGCGTCGCTTGTCTTCGAGCTCATCGGCGCATCGATTGCGGTTGCGGCTTTTTCCCAGATGCAGGTGACCGGGATGCCCTGGTTCGAGATCGTGGATTGGGCAACGGTGGGCAAGGTCGTCAGTGCTATCGTCCTGTCCATTGTGCTCAGCGGAATCGCGGGCTTCCTTGTCCAGCGTATGTTCCGCATCGTCATCCGCGATGTAGATGATGATCATGAGCGTGTCAGACTGCACGGCCCATGGATGGCCGGACTGATGTTGACATGGTTGGTTTGGTTCATGGTCATGAAGGGCCTCAAAGCGGTTCCATGGATCAAGGAGCTGAAAAAAGCCACCGTCGAAAACGAACAACTTGGGCCGCTCGTCTGCCTGTTGATTCTGTGGAGTACGCTCACGCTGGGTGTACACATCGTCCTGAAAATACGTGGTGAACGAGGTACCCAAACCCTTTTCCGTGACTTGGCCATCGTCGGTATGGTCTGCATGTCTTTCGCCTTTGGCCAAAACGATCTCGCCAACTGTGCCTCTCCGGGCTTGTCGGCACTCTGGCTCTGGCAGCACAGAGAACTATCGACGGCAATTGCCTCCAAGGTTGACATCCCGACGTGGGCGCTCTTCGGCTGCGGTGTCCTGATGGTTGCCGGAATGATGAGCAAAAACGCGCAGCGTGTGACCCGCGCTGCCGTGAATACCGGTAGCCAGTATGACAACATCGCACTCTACGCGCCCAAGTGGTGTCGCCGCATTGCCCGCTGGATGCTGCGTAACAAGCGCCAGGATGAGGCGTTGGTGCCCGAAGCCCGTCGTGACGAGCATCAGAAACGCGTGCATTTCGATGCCTTGCGCGCTGCCGTGATCATGGCCGTGAGTGCAAGTGTCATCGCGTTCGCTTCCGGCAGCGGCCTGCCCGTCTCGACAACCTATGTCATGTTTGCGGCCGTGGTTTCTACCGGCATGGCGGACCGCGTTATGTCGCGCGGCGACGCCGATCGTAAAATCGGACGCGCCATCTGGGTGGTCTTTAGTTGGTTCGCCGGTGCCGTATTGGCCATGGTCGCCTCCGCACTGGTGGCGACGGTGATCGTCAAGCTGAACATCGCTGGGCTGATCATTGCGGTGGCCGCTAACTTTGTTATTCGCGCGGTCGTCAAAAAACGATCCGCGGAGCACGAAGAGCGTCACCACATTGAAGCCACAAAGGCTGCTGACGCACAAGAGGGCCCCGACCGCCTCGGATAAAACGGAGAGGCCTCTGTCCGGTGATGCCTGTTCGGCATGGCATGCAGACGCGCTGCGCGTGCTCATGCTGCCGGCTGTTGGCTGCAATTTCTACTGGTCTTGAACACATCTCTGCGTGCATGCTGGAGCACGTCTGATTTTTCCGATTACGACACGCGACAATTAATGGAGTAAGCAATGTATCTTTTGGGTCTTGATTTAGGTAGTTCTTCGGTTAAAGCCTCGCTGTTGGATGTCGATACCGGCGTCTGCGCGGGTAGTGCGCACTATCCCAAATCCGAAGCACCCATCGCGTCTCCACAGCCGGGCTTCGCCGAGCAGAATCCCGCCGACTGGTACGCAGCCGCCTGCGCCGCCGTGCGCGATGCCGTTCAGCAGGCGCGTGCGACAGGCGCGGATGTGTCCGCCATCGGAATCGCCTATCAAATGCACGGCCTTGTTTGTGTTGATGCAAATCAGGAGGTTGTGCGGCCAGCTATTATTTGGTGTGACAGCCGCGCCGTACCCTACGGGGACGCCGCGATGGAGACGCTGGGTTCCGAGCAGTGCTTGTCGCACTTGTTGAACTCGCCCGGAAATTTTACCGCCACAAAATTGGCTTGGGTCAAAGAACACGAGCCCGAAAATTTCGCGCGCACACATAAAATTTTGCTGCCGGGTGACTGGCTGGCGATGATGTTGACGGGTCAGGCCAACACGACAGCCTCTGGTTTGTCGGAAGGCATGCTGTGGGATTTCAAGAATGAGCAACCGGCCGGTTTTCTGTTGGAGCACCTTGGGTTCAGTCCGGACGTGCTGGCGGAACGCGTGCCAACCTTTGGCCCGCAAGGGGCGTTGAACGCGCGCGCCGCCAATGATCTTGGACTCAGCGCCGGCATTCCTGTGACGTACCGCGGGGGTGACCAACCCAACAATGCCTTGTCGCTGAATGTGATGCGCCCGGGCGAAATTGCAGCAACGGCTGGAACCTCGGGTGTGGTGTATGGCGTGAGCGAAGACGTCGCCTATGATCCGCAATCGCGCGTGAACACATTTTTGCATGTCAATCACACGGCGGCCGCGCCGCGTCTGGGTGTCCTTTTATGCGTCAATGGTTCAGGTATTCTCAAATCCTGGACACGGCGATTGATGGGTGGTGATCTGAGTTACGATACGTTGAACGGTCTGGCTGAACAAGCGCCCGTCGGCAGCGACGGTTTAGTCGTGTTGCCATTCGGAAACGGCGCCGAGCGTTTGCTGGGCAACCGTCGCATCGGTGCCTCGTTTAACGGACTGGATCTGAATCGTCACGACCGGACGCACGTTTGTCGGGCGGTTCAGGAGTCGGTTGTCTTCGCATTCCGTTACGGGTTGGATATCATG
Source organism: Kiritimatiellia bacterium (assembly GCA_028822745.1). Lineage (GTDB taxonomy): Bacteria > Verrucomicrobiota > Kiritimatiellia > UBA8416 > JAIOPI01 > JAPKCZ01. The sequence continues at coordinate 5,955 of JAPKCZ010000074.1, forward strand.
CGCGAGCTTGGCATTGTGCCTTCGGTTATTCGCGCCGGGCAGGCCAACATGTTCCTTAGCGACGTCTTCTGCGAAACCTTGTCGGCCGTCAGTGGCGCACGCATTGAGCTCTACGAAACCGATGGCGCGCTCGGCGCCGCACGGGGTGCCGGCATGGGCGCGGGCATCTACGCCTCGGCGGACGAGGCCTTCAGCACGCTCGAACAGGTGAAGGCCTATGCGCCAGCCGAGCAGGGCCACATCGCCGCCTACGAAGCATGGAAAGCACAGCTCGAACGCGCGCTGGCCTGACCTGACAGGATTGAATTCATGAAGCTAACGTTTCTAGGCACCGGCACATCAACCGGTATTCCTGCCATCGGATGTGATTGCGAGGTCTGTCTGTCATCGGACGCACGCAACCAACGCCGCCGCGCCAGCGTTTACGTTGAGGCTGGCGACACACAAGTCTTGATCGATACGCCGCCGGATTTTCGCGAACAGGCGTTGATTTACAAGGTACGCCATATTGATGCCGTGCTGTTTACGCATTCGCACGCCGACCATATTTTTGGGTTCGATGATATCCGTCGCTTTAACTCCATTCAGGATGCCGTCATTCCCGCTTACGCATCCACGTCTGTCGTGGCCGATTTGCGCCGTGTGTTCGACTACATCGGCGTCGACCCAGTACCGGGCGTCTATCGTCCTCGGATTGAGTACCGCGAGTTCAACGGTACGCCACTCGCGGTCGGTCAGCTCGATGTTCAGCCCTTGCTCGTGGAGCATGGGCAGAAAGAAACGCATGGCTTCTTGCTGCATTCTGATGGCCGTACGCTGGGCTATTTTCCCGACTGCCATCGGATGTCCGACGCCGTCGTTGACGCGCTCCGTGGTGTCGACGTGATGATCTTGGACGGATTACGACATCGCCCACACGCTACCCATATGACGGTTGCCGAGAGCGTGGCATTGCTGAAGCGCATTCAGGCTAAGCGGTCCTACATCACGCATGTGGGGCATGATTTAGATCACGGACCGACAGAGGCCGACTTGCCCGATGGCGTCTTTCTGGCCTACGATGGGCTGATCCTCGATTGGTAGCCGGACCGCACGCGAACGTCGGGGCCGAAGCCTTGATCCTAAAAGGAGCTGTTGACACCACGAAGGACGCGAAGACCACGAAGCAACCCATGGACGGGCAATGGATTGCAAAACAGATTTTATATTTTCGCCGACAGCTATTCGGTGTGGCCGTGAACAATATTGAGCTCCACCAAGGGACGTGGATCCATTCAGTTCTTCTGGTTCTTCGTGCCTTTCGTGCACTTCGTGGTGATTTTAACTACTGTTATTAGAATGATGAACCCTGGAGCCACAAAGATCCATGACGAATAGAGGTAGCGCCATCCCGTTTCTGGTAGGACAACGCTGGAGTAGTGACACGGAGTCAGAGCTCGGCTTGGGACTCGTGCGCACGGTGGACGCGCGCCAGTTGATCGTTATGTTTCCTGCGGCAGGTGAAACACGCTGCTATTCGACCGACGCACCGCCGCTGCATCGCGTGCATTTCGAGGCTGGCGATACGATTCTCGATCGTGAGGGGAACAGCCTGTGCATCGTTCGTGTCGAAGAAGACGCCGATGGCCTTTTGGTTTATCACGGTGAAGCTGGTGAGCAGATGCGCGAAACCGAACTGGCCGACAATCAGCACCGCGATCAGCCTCTGGATCGTCTCTGGGGCGGGCAGTTGAGCCGTCCCGAGGAATTTGATTTGCGCAAAGACGTCGCGGACTGGTTTCACACATTGCAGGCGCATCCGGCCTGCGGGTTCATTGGCGGCAAAGTGCGCCTGATTCCGCATCAGTTCTATATTGCCAACGAAGTCGCCCGCCGGGCTTCGCCGCGCGTGCTCTTGTGTGATGAAGTGGGGCTGGGCAAGACCATTGAAGCCTTGCTGATTCTGCATCGCATGTGGGTTAGTGGTGCCGCCGAACGCGTCCTGATTCTGGTGCCGGACGCCCTCGTGAACCAGTGGTTCGTCGAGCTGTATCGTCGCTTCAATCTGCGGGCGCGGATTGTCGATGCCGAGCATG
>JAPKCZ010000731.1 GCA_028822745.1 Kiritimatiellia bacterium
ACCCGTCGGGTTCCGGCCTTCGTATCTCGCACTAACGCCTTATTAGGGGCGAAGTACACCATTGGACTCACCTGCTGGATTGAAAAGATCCATTGCGTCGGAGTCCAATTTGGCGGCAGAACCACCAAAGAAAACAACGACAGATCCTTCCGTGCGGAAAGGCTCATCATCGGTCAACGAATGGCCATTGTTGGGATCTAGCGCAGCGCCACCATCGATGTTTTTGGTAAAGAGCACAGGCAACTGTGCAGGACTTCCGTCAGAGATATCCTCGACAATGGCCCAAGCGTTGTTGTCAGCCGTGAATGTGCCACCCGTCGCCGGATCAACACCTGGAGCAGCGAAGTATGACAACGACACGTCCAATTTACCGCGACTCACCATATCGTCGAAGTATTCCGTCGATGTCGCGAATTCACCGCTCTGCGGGTAGGGTGATTTTTTGCCCATGGCAAAATCATCCATATCCTGTGCGAAGAGCAAGGTGAAGATGTTACGACCATTGTTCACGGTCTGCATCATCCGAGCCGAGCGGCGCGCACGGGCCACAGCAGGCAGCAACAATGCAGCCAAAATGGCGATAATCGCAATAACGACGAGTAGTTCGATCAACGTAAAGGCTTTAAGGCCCTTTCTCCGTTGCAGTTTTAACATTGTATGCTCCTTCAGTGTTCTCTCGGATGTGGTGACCGTAGACAAAAGTCTATGCAATCTAACGACATAAGAATAACAGATTGCCACTTTCGACGTCAATCGTATAGTTCGCGGTGAGTGTTCTATGCGGAGAAGAATGGTAACTTTTCGAGTAAATGCGCCGTTTCGCAAGGCTTGACAGCCGTCGGCGTGCGTGAGAGGCTTTTTCGTGGCGCAAGCTATCGATTGCCCTCCGCACAAACCCCTTCAAAACACGATCTGAGGATTTCATTGATCACAACAGACACCGCGCCCATTGACCCGGCCGACCAGAAGACTAAAGCTGGCAGCTATTTCGTCGCCAACTACCCCCTTTTCGATGCCTGGTCGCCCGACCACAATCCCGCATTCGAAGCGGCTGTCAACACGCCATGCGCACCCGACACGCCACTTGGGCTCTACATCCACATTCCGTTTTGCAGGAAACGATGCCACTTCTGCTACTTCAAGGTTTACACGGGCGCCAATGCCGAAGTCATACGCTCCTACACAGCAGCCGCGCTGAGCGAACTGGAGATGTACGCTTCAAAAGCCTTTATCAACGGGCGATCACCGGACTTCATCTATTTCGGTGGAGGAACCCCCTCATTTCTTTCCACAGAACAGCTCGAGGAGCTGACAACAGGCATGAAACGCCTGTTGCCCTGGGACGCAGCACGCGAGATCGCTTTCGAATGCGAACCGGGCACGCTCACGGAGCCACGGCTGCAAGCCATACGCGACTTGGGCGTGACCCGCCTGAGCCTCGGCGTGGAAAACTTTTCAGACGAGATCCTTGAGGTCAATGGGCGCGCGCACCGCAGCGACGCGGTTTATGCTGTCTATGATTTCGCACGCAAGATGAAATTTCCTCAGATCAACATCGACCTTATCGCAGGCATGCTTAATGAGACCGACGAGAACTGGAAATCCTGCGTCGAAAAGACCATCGAGCTAGCGCCGGAAAGTGTGACCGTCTACCAGATGGAGATTCCGTACAACACGACCATCTTTAAGCGCATGAAATCCGAAAACATGCTGACGGCCCCAGTGGCCGAT
>JAPKCZ010000732.1 GCA_028822745.1 Kiritimatiellia bacterium
GTCAACGCGGGCCTTCACGCCGTTCTCAAAATCGAAATAGAAATCGATTTCGAACTGGTCGAAAGACATCGACTCGTCTGTTTCTCCGCTGTCCGGATCCGTGTACGTCGCCGACATGTCAATGAACCCGTCCGCGGTCAAGCCTTTGGCGAGTTGAATTTCCGCATACGTGGAGCCCGTGCCCATCAGCGCAAAAGCGCCCAACATTCCAATACCTGTTTTTAGTTTTGTATTCATCATTTCCTCGTTTGTATTTTTTGTTTCTTTGTATGACGGAGTCACCGTTGTGTCTCCGAGTTAGATTTAGTATTTTTTCAAAAACGTGCTGTAATTGGGTCGATGTTGACCTCCTTTCCTAGGGTCATAAGTTGCTATACACTTAGGTAGTCTTTTACGATGGATTCGGTGAGCGTGTCGGTTTCGCCGGATGCCACGATTTCGCCTCGATTCATGACGTAGAAGCGCTGGCTGAACGTCCTTACAAAATCCAAATATTGTTCAACGATGAGCACGGCGAGATTCATATCCTTCGCCAGGGTTTGTAGCACCTCGCCAATGTGTTGAATGATGTTGGGTTGAATGCCTTCGGTGGGTTCGTCCAGAATTAATACTTTGGGATCCGTGACGAGCGCTCGGGCGATGGCCAGCTGTTGCTGTTGCCCTCCTGACAAATCGCCACCCATACGGGTTGACATGTCTTTCAGAACGGGAAACATGTCGTATACAAAGGTCGGAATGCTGCGGGCTTTGTCCTGACGCGCGGAAAGCGCCAGTTCTAAGTTTTCTGCGATCGTTAGACGCGGAAAAATCATGCGTCCTTGTGGTACGTAGCCAATACCACTACGTACGCGTCGATAAGCTGGACGTTTCGACACGTCCTGGTCATCGAGGCAGATCAGCCCCGTCTTGGGTTGAAGTAAACCAACAATGGCTTTCATGAGCGTCGTTTTGCCGACACCATTGCGCCCCATGACCGACACGATCTCGCCCGATCTGGCTGTCAATCCAACCGATTTAACGGCGGCGACTCCGCCATATGAAAAAGATAAGTTTTTGATATCAAGCATGTGTATTCCTAACGGCCGAGATAGGCCTCGATGACGTCTTCGCGCTTTTGCACGTCTTCAAGTTTTCCTTCGGCCATGACCTGGCCTTCGTTAAGTACGGTCACGACGGCATCAAGTTGCCGGACGAAACCCATGTCGTGTTCGATGACCACGATCGTGTGTTCGTTTTTCAATTCGGTCAGAAGTTCTGCGGTTAGCGCGGTTTCGGCGTCGGTCAACCCGGCGGCCGGTTCGTCGACCAGTAAAAGTTTCGGATTCGACAAGATGAGTGTGCTTATCGCAAGCCACTGGCGTTGACCATGGCTCAAGTGTCGGGCTTCTGTCTGCGTGTCCCGTTCCAGGTGGACGCGCTTAAGAATGGGCATGATCAAGTCGCGTTCTGTCGTCGATGAACGTCGGGCCAAGTTGCTCCACAGACGTTCGCGGCCCGGAAGCGCCAACTCCATGTTCTCGTAGGTGGTAAGGCTGTCGTAAACGGTTGGGGTCTGGAACTTGCGTCGGATACCGCAACGGGCAATTTCTGTGTCCGTTGCGTCTGTGATGTCATTGCCGTCGTAGTATATGCGGCCCGTCGTTGGAACGGTCTTGCCGCTAATGACGTCGCACATGGTCGTTTTTCCGGCGCCGTTCGGCCCGATCACCGACGTCACCGCTCCTGCGCGC
>JAPKCZ010000733.1 GCA_028822745.1 Kiritimatiellia bacterium
CCGCCCGAGCGCTGCTTGCCGTCAGGCTAAGGCTGGCGCTCAAGAAGGCCATCGTCAGAACGGCGGTGCATATTCTTTTTGTATTCATTGCTGTACCTTGTTTTCCTATTTATCGGCCATATTCGACGTCATGATCCTGCAGCCGAAAGTGCCGCCTGCGTGACCGACGCGCAGAGAATGACACCCATCGCCGCCCATTTAAAGACGTGTTTCATGTTGCTTCTACTTCCAGTGATCATCCGTGGTGAACGGCGATGCCGGCAGGCCCGCCTTGTTGTACAGATTGCAGCCGGCGGGGTTCATGGTATAGGCATAGCGCACGGCCACAGGCTTTGCGACGTCGTCACTCGACACGATCACCGTCTCACCCGCGATCTTCGCGTCAGCCCACTGCCACATGCCGTCGTCGCCCGAAATCGCGAAGCGCTTCAGTGTGCCGCCCTTGACTTCTTTCACCGGATCAATGCCCGTCTTCTCGCCAACCATCAGGCCTTTGCCAACATGCTCGAAGCTGATGATCGCTTCGCTGCCCCTGACCGTCATGCCTTTGTAGAGCGGCCCGCTATACGTAATCTGCTTCCCATAGTCTTTCGCCAGCGCCCACAGCGCGAGCCGCTCACCAACATCCTTCTTGTTCTCTGGGTGCACATCGCCAGGGTTGCTTTCGTCGGCCAGTTCAATAGCAACCGCCATGCCGGTGTTCTTGATGTCGAGCGACCTCAATTGCGCCATGCGAAGCCGCGCCCAGCCGTCGCCACCCTCCGGGTTCTCGCCCGGATCCTGGAAGTTGGCAAGCTGCACGACGTAAAACGGAAAGGCGCCCTGCCCCCACGCATGACGCCAGCCTTCAACCAGCGCACGCGTTTTGTGCATGTACGAGCGGCCTTCGCCCCCATTGGACTCGCCCTGATACCAGATCGCGCCACGTACGGCGTACGGCACAATCGGCGCGATCATGCCGTTGTACAGCCCAGTCGCAACGTTCTCTCTCGAACGAACGCCGATGCGCATTGGTGCCGTTGGCATCTTGCTGCTGGGCAGCCCCTTCTTGTAACGCCAATCCCCCGCGAGTGATATCTTCTGGTCTTCATGGGCCACCGGGTAGACCGACAGCTCCTTCGGATCGCCCCAGATCCCGCCATCACCCCATCCATTCCACACGCGAACGGCAATAACGCTCTTGCCGGCGACAGCCTGCTTGCTAGAGACCTTGTAGAGACGGCGCTCATCATACTGGACGCCGGCACCGATCATCACACCGTTGAAGAACGTCGTATCGCGATCATCAATCTTGCCAAGGCTCACCACCAGGTCCTTGCCGGCAAAGCCTGCAGGAATATCTACCGTGCGTCGAAACCACACGATGCCACTGAACGGCTTCAGATCGGCTGCGTCCGCCCCACCCCAGCGTGAAGGCACACGGATCGTCTTCCAGTTAGACGCATCATAGGATGGGGCCTTCCACCCGGTCTTTGCAACCGAACCGGGGTCATTCTTGTTGGCCCAGACACCCATCGCCTTGGCCATAGTGAACGTGCCATTCCTGACGTCTTCAGCCCGTTCCACCACGGCGGCGACCGCCTCCTCGCAGCCATCCACCTTACTCAGCTCCTTGGCCCTGGCCCACGATTCGATCTTCGCCCCGCCGACCGCGGAACATATCAGACCTATCGGCAAATCCGTACGTTTGTGAAGCATGCGAGCATAGAAGTATCCCACAGCGGAG
>JAPKCZ010000734.1 GCA_028822745.1 Kiritimatiellia bacterium
CAAGGGTTTCTGCGCCGCCGCCAACCTACATGTCCGACGTCAAAACAGGACTTTTTGCCACGAAATCAGTACCTTGTGCACTCTTCGTGTTCTTCGTGGTGAAACCGGGTGTTACTCTCGCCTTTCAACCAACTAAAATTGCACCGGTGGCTTATAGCGTTTCGACGGGAGGCGGGAAAAAGAGGAATGTGGCCAACAGGTAGACCACATACATGGCCAGTAGCACGAGACCTTTACGCCGCGTCAGGCTGTGACCCCACCTGAGCATGACCAACATGGTGGATACGATGATCACCATACTCAGAATCATCAAATGTGCCTGGCGTGGCGGATGAACGATTAGATCGTTCGCAATCGCCGACGCACCGGCCACCCAGCAGATGTTGAGCACGTCCGCTCCAAGAATATTACCTACCGCAAGGGCGCCTTCGCCACGGCGGGCTGCCGTAATACAGGTGGCAATCTCAGGAACAGATGTGCCGAGGGCAACCATTGTCACCGCGATGATGAATTCAGGAATGTTAAGCCCCCGCGCTATCGTCGTCGCGGAGCTGACAATAATATCACTGGCAAAAATCAATGCCGCCAAGGAGATGATAAATAGGATCGACAGTTTTACCATACTGTCTTTCGAGTGATCCTTGTGCTGCGGGTCGAGTGTCTCGGTGTCAGCATCCTTTTTGCGACTCGAATAGAGCAGCTGTGAAATATAGACAACGAAAATGGTCACAAGAATAATGCCTTCGACACGATCTAGCGTTGCGTCACCCAGAACGAAGGTACAAAAGACGATCTGTATGATGACGAGATAGATGCAGGACACCTTCAGAACGTGTGGCGCGATGGCGATGGTCCCCACGGCGGTCAGCGCACAGAGCGGGAGCGCGAGTCCATCGTCACAGATGACCGAGCCAATGGCGTTGCCCAAAGCCATTTCGGGCTGTCCTTTGAGCGAGGACACCAATGATACCGTCAATTCGGGCGCTGTTGTGCCCATGGATACCAAAACGATGCCAATGATCATTCTGGGAACGTTGAAGCGTGTTGCTATGCAAATAGAGCTGTCGACGAAAAGATCGGCCGATTTCGCCAGCACGGCAAACGCAGCAATGAGGGCAACAACCGCGATCCATGAGCTGGACGTGATAAGTTCGTGAATGTAATGCATGGGTGCGGATTTTAAGGATGCTTGCCGGTAAATGAAAAGCATAAATTCACAATTCGAATTACTGGCATTCCAGAAGTCCGAGCCCCCGGCAGAAAGTAGCTGCATTTTATAAATTTTTGCCTCTGGGGAAAAATGCGCCACACGCTACGCTTGAGACACCCAGCCGCACAGCAACCATCACGAGATCCTCTTCTTTCCTCTGTGGCTGGGTGTCTCAAGCGTAGCGTGTGGTAAATCGCCATTATCTAGTGTAGGGTTCGCGCTTCAACACAAAGGGAACCAGAATGTTTTTTGACACACATGCACATTTCGACGTATCGGAGGGTCTTGGGCCTGTTGCCGAACTTGTGGAGCGTTGTCACCAGAACGACGTTAGCCGCATGGTCGCCATTGGCGGCAACGCCAAACTCAACGAAAGCGCGCTAGCGGCGGCCGCTTGTGCGCCAGACTGGGTCTGGCTTGCGTTGGGCTACGATCGTGATCAGGCCGCTTCTTTCGCGGACGCCGACCAGTTGGCGGATGGCATGGCCACATTGGAAAGCTTGATTGCGAGCGTGC
>JAPKCZ010000735.1 GCA_028822745.1 Kiritimatiellia bacterium
TTTCCGCATTGCTGAGTTGTCCTTGCAACGCGACGTGGGTGTACTCAAAGTATCTGCTTCTGGTATTTCGAAGGAATCGTCATTATGAGTGAAACGAAAACGACATCAGGCGGCCGTTGGGTACGCCCCGTGATTGGGGTGATTATCATTGCTGTGATCGCCACCGGCCTCGGTCGACTCCGTGGCGGCGCCGGTCAGGGCGACGCAGACAAGGTGCCGGAATTTGTGACGCGTCAGGGGCCCATGACCGTTAGCGTAACGGAATCCGGCACCATCCAACCGCGTGAGCAACTGATCATCAAGAACGAGCTCGAAGGGAAGACGACGCTACTCTATCTCATTCCCGAAGGCACCGTTGTCAGTCAGGGCGTCTTGCTGGTTGAGTTGGATGCCACTGCGCTGATTGACAATAGCGTTGATCTTGAAATTCTCGTGCAGAATGCCGAAGCCGGTTTCATTCAGGCGCGTGAGAATCTCGCTGTCGTGAGCAATGCCGCGGCCAGTGAGCTCGACAAAGCAATTCTCGATCTGCGTTTCGCCGATGAAGACCTTGCGCAGTATATTGAAGGCGAATATCCCAACGCGTTACGTGAACAAGAGGCGCGCGTCATTTTGGCGGAAGAGGAGTTTCATCGCGCCGGCGAGACGCTGAAATGGTCGCAGGCGCTTAGCGACGGAAAATATATATCAGACTCCGAATTACAAACAGACTTATTGGCCGTGAAGAAAGCCGCCCTTGATGTGGGGTTGGCCAGTAACAGTCTGGCGTTGCTTAAGGATTACACCTATAAGCGCAGCATTGCTGAATTGGAAAGCGACCTTAAACAGAACACGATGGGGCTAGAGCGTACGCGCCGAAAAGCGTCGGCCGATGTGGTTCAGGCAGAGGCCAACCTTCGCGCCAAAGCATCCGAATTTGAGCGTAAACGCGATAAGCATGAGAAGCTGATGTCGCAGATTTCCAAAGCGAAAATTTTTGCGCCACGTGCGGGGCTCGTGGTCTACGTAAGCAGCACGAAAGGATCTTGGCGACGCAGCAATCAAGAGCCGCTGGCCGAAGGGCAAGCGGTGCGTGAGCGCCAAGAACTTATTTTCCTTCCAACGGCATCAACGTTTCTCGTTGAGCTGAAGTTGCATGAATCAAATCTGGACAAAATCAAGGTTGGTTTGCCTGTGCGCATTCGCGTCGGGGCCTTGCCTGGCGCGCGCTTTTCCGGTGTGGTCGCCTCCATCGCGCCGCTCGCGGATGCGCAGAGCTCTTGGATGAATCCGGATCTAAAGGTGTATTCGACCGAAGTGCATATTGAAAACACCTCAGACGCGCTGCGTACCGGCATGAGTTGCGAGGCAGAGGTCCTCATCGCGCATTATCCATCGGCCGTATACGTGCCCGTTCAATCCGTGGTCCGCGCCAACGGTGAGCCGACCGTTTACGTAAGCGAAATGGGAGCATACGTTGCGCGCCCTGTGGACATCGGTTTCGACAATGGCCGTATGGTGCATGTGTTGAATGGGCTTCAGGAGGGTGAAATCGTTTCTCTGGCGCCACCGCTAGCAGAGGGAGCTGTCGGTGAAGAGGACGCTTTGACGGAAGACGACTCGCGCCGCCTGGATGCGGTGGGCATGTCAAACGGCTCTGGCACGGCAAACCATGACGCCACGCAGCCCCGCAAACCAAAGCGTGGGGGCGCAGGCGAGGGTGGTGGGCACTGATGCCGG
>JAPKCZ010000736.1 GCA_028822745.1 Kiritimatiellia bacterium
GCGAACAAGGCGCTGCAGCCAACGCGGACAAGCCGCGCGGCTGAGCTAAGACGTTATCTTAAATAATCAATCTTGAGGAATAGAAATATGCGAACAATCAACATGCTTTTGCTCTGTAGCGCGTTGTCTCTGATTGCCTGCGTTGAGGCAGGCGCACAACGAAAACCGAATGTCATCTTCTTTCTTGTCGACGATCTTGGACAGCGGGATGTGGGGTGCTACGGCAGTAACTTCTATGAGACACCGGCAATCGACGCACTCGCTAAGCAAGGCATTCGCTTTGAGAACGCCTACTCGACATGTCACGTCTGCTCACCGAGTCGTGCAAGCATCCTGACTGGGAAATATCCGGCACGCACGAATTTGACCGATTGGCTGGGCGGACGCCCTGAAAGTGATTACGAGAAATTGCATCACGGCGAAAAACTAACATCATTGCCGGATGAAGAGATCACCTTGGCGGAAACGCTTAAGAAGCACGGATACGCCACCGCGAATTACGGAAAAGCGCATTTAAGAAAAGACCCGAAGACTTACGGGTTCGATGAAGCGATCACGGGATGGGTCAGATCCTATTATCATCCCTTCGGCCGTGCGTATAACAAAACGCTTGCCGCGAAAAAGGGTGATTACTATACGGATAAGTTGACGGATGCCGCCATTGATTTCATTGAACGAAACAAAGACAAGCCGTTTTATGTGCACCTGGAACACTTTTCCGTACATGACCCCATTCAAGGCCGCAAGGATCTGGTCAAAAAATACGAGAAGAAGCTCGCCTCCATGCCGAAACAGGACGGGCCGGATTACATTCTGGAGTCTAACCCGGATGGGCCCGCGATCTCAGCGGATAAACTCAAAGTCCTCAGCGCCAACGATAGCCGCGCATCGCATCAGAGTGAGCGCGTGTGGTGGGTAAAACAAAAGCAGGACAACGTCGAGTTTGCTGGAATGGTTGAGGCGACAGATGAAAGCCTCGGTCGAATCCGCGCAAAGCTAAAAGAGCTCGGACTGGAAAAGAACACCATCATCATTTTCACAGCTGACAACGGAGGCATGGCGGCTTCGAACCAATATCGCGGAATCAATCATCCTCGCCAGAGACTAAATGCTACATACGCAAGCTCCAATCTGCCGCTTCGCGGTGCCAAAGGTTGGAACTACGAAGGTGGCATTCGAGTGCCGTTGGTTGTGCATTGGCCTGGCAAAACTCAACCCAACTCCACGTCACAAGCGATCGTTACCGGAACGGACTTCTACCCAACCCTGCTCGAAATGTTGAACCTCCCCGCATTACCGGATCAACATAAAGACGGTCGGAGCTTTGTCCCTGCGTTGAAAGCTGAAAACTATGATCGGGGCGCCATCTACTGGCACTTCCCCCACTACAGCAATCATGGTTACCAAAGTCCAAATGGTGCAATTCGTTCCGGGCGATACAAATTGATCGAATACTATGAAAATGGAACGATACAGCTCTTCGACTTGGAGAATGACATCGGCGAACGCAACGACCTCGCGGAGTCACATCCAGAGATCGCCAAAAAGTTGAAGAAAATGCTCCACGACTGGCGCGACGACGTCGACGCCAAAATGCCCTATCCCAAGACCGCAACGTCCACGCCTGCACGGAGCTCGCGCGTTGCCAAGCCCAGATAACCACCCGATGCAGCAGACGAGCTGCTGATTTAATCGTTCCGCGCGACTGCGTCGCGCGG
>JAPKCZ010000737.1 GCA_028822745.1 Kiritimatiellia bacterium
TGAGATGGGCGAGACCTTCGTCAACGCCAGACGCACATGTGATGTCGTATTCGTCCTTGAGCATGTAGCGAAGGCTTTCTCGAGGCCCTAGTTCGTCATCAATGACGAGAATGGTGGGCTTTGTCATCGTTGTATTCATTTCCAAAGCTTCCTGTTGTTGTTTTGTACTAATTTGTACATCTCTATTGTGTTCATTCACCGTACACTGTCCGTTTGGCATCGTACTTGCTAGTAAATGCTCTGTCATCGTTCACTATTACCCCAAAGGAATTCGTTGGCTTGCGCATCGTGTTGTTTATATAGCAGGCTCCATGCCAATGTGAGTTTAGCCCATTTTTGTTGGGTTTCGTGTTGACTTTGCTGACAGACACGACAAGAATGTGATCAAATTTGTGCACCCGAAGGCGGAGGGTGTTCGGGATTGTACGGGCGTCATCGGGTTGTTCGGCTTAATCGAGAACCAGAGATCTTATGCGTACTAAAAATAGAGTCGCGATTACGGGTTTGGGAATTGTCGCTCCGAACGGCATCGGCGTTGATGTCTTTTGGGGGTCCATTCTGGATGGGAAGAGCGGGATTGGTCCAATTTCGCTTTTTGACCCTGTAGACTTTCCTGTTCAGATTGCGGGTGAAGTTTCGAATTTCGACGTTCGCGATTATGTTGATAGTAACGTCAAACCGAAGCGCATGGGCAGACATACCCAGTTGGCCTTGGCGGCCACGCGATTAGCGATGCGCGAGGCTGAGCTTGAGATTGATGATTTTCAGGATGGCAACGCGCCTGCATTGGTGATGGGCGTTAGCAGCAGTGCCTTTGATGTGATTGAACAGGGCAAGGATCGAATGGCGTCAGCCGGCCTTCGCCATGTCAGTCCCTATGTTGTGTCCGCATCGCAACCGAATGCCATTTCGAACGTCATCGCTCAGCATTTGGGTATCAGCTCCTATACCGAAACAATATCCAGCGCGTGCACGGCAGGGTTGATGGCGATTGGGAAGGGGGCTGATCTGATCAGTTCAGGTAAGGAGCAGATTGTGCTTGCCGGTGGTACGGATGCGCCTGTGACGCCATTCGCGGTTGCAAGCTTTGCTGCTAGCGGAATGATTCCGATGCGTACTGATGATCCCGCCACGGCGAGTCGACCATTCGATCTTTACCGCAGCGGCGGCGTCATGTCCGAAGGTGCATGCATTGTGGTGCTCGAGAGTTTGAGTCATGCACTGGCGCGGGGGGTACGTCCGCTTGCCCTCATTCGCGCGCATGGCGTTCATCAGGATGAGCCCGGATCCGAACCCGCGTCCGGCCTACGTGAATCCATGGCAAGCGCTGTCGCCAATGCTGGGCTTTATCCTGAGGATATCGACTACATCTGCGCGCACGGGCCGAGTGATCCGATTATGGATCGCGTCGAAATGGAGGCTGTCAAAAAAGTGTTCGGCGCCCACGCCTATAGTACGGCATTAAGCTCCATTAAAGGTGTTACGGGGAATCCACTGTCTGCAGCTGGGCCTATGTCGCTATCCGCATGCGCGCTGGCATTTCGTGATGGTTATTTACCTCCGACAGCGAATTTTACTGAACGTGATCCTGAATGTGATCTTGATTGTGTGCCCAATCAGCCGCGTGCAGCGTCGCTTCGTTTTGCATTGGTGAACATTCATGGCATGGGCGGTGGGAACTGTACTGTTGCCCTCGAAAAGGTGCCAGAGTCATGAC
>JAPKCZ010000738.1 GCA_028822745.1 Kiritimatiellia bacterium
GATGTCAGCACGGGGATTTCGTTGACGATGCTGACGCTAGCTTCTTTGTTGTTCTGAGCCATTAACGACGGGCTCGAACGAATCCTAAACCGGCTGTCCTCTTTAATGGCGTTGATATTGATCAAGCCAGGATAGCCAACGACAACGTTTCCCGCAGCATCAAGACGCGAGCCATGGGCAATGCCGATCGTCAATCCACCGGGAACAATGCCCTGCTGAACCGCGTTCATAATGGCATCAGCATTGTCGCTCATGATATTGCCTCCAAGCACCGTCGTTTCTCCGAGGTCGGGCGAATCCAAAGCGACCATATCGACGCCTATATCGAGATTCTCACCTTCGCTAAGCTCGGCAATGACAATTTCGATGTGAACCTGCTCGGGTGCAATGTCCAGATGCTCAACCAGCCGCTTAACGACTTCAAAATCACCCGGACTAGACTCAACCAGCAAGGCATTGTTCGACACATCCGCTTGAATCGAAATTTGACGTGTTTTCGTGGTGCCCGAATCCGGTTTCCCACCATCCGACAATAAGGCATTCAGATTCGCAGCGGCTTCTTCGGCGGAGGCATATTTCAAGAAGATTGCATTCAGTCGCCCACTCCCAGCGGGCGTATCAACATCGATCTGCGCAATGACCGACTTCAGTTCCGCAAGTTGATTTTCTGACCCAACGAGAATCAAACTGTTCGCATGCGGCGATGCGACCACAAGTGGCAGTGCACGTGACGAACGGGATTTCCCTCCACCACCAACGGATGGCAAACGGTTTCGCAAGGCATCTCCACGACTGGATGAAGTATTCTTTCCAACGGAAATACTAAGTTCTTCTGCAACCAGCGCCGCCGAAGCAAACTTTAGAGGAACCACCTGTGTCATCGCGGCCAATCCGGGCCGATCAATTTCTGCGATAATTTTCTCAATACGCCGTACATTCTCAGATGTATCCGTAACAAGCAGATGGTTTGTCGCCTCAATAGCCCCTACCGCACCGGCGCGCCCCCCGCTCACATTCGCTTCGAGCAGCAATCGGAATTCAGAAACAGAAACGTGCGAGAGTCTGAAAATCTTTGTGATAATGCCGTCGCCCGAAACGTCTTCATCGGCTCCCACGACAGGCGCTAAGGACGCAATACGTTCCTGCAGCTTCACAATGCGGTGAATGTCACCTTCAACAACAACGGAACAGCCCGCAGATTCAAGAATGGATATGAAGAGCGGATAAACTTCAGACGGTTCAACTTTTGGCGAAACAACGGTGATGCTTCCCTTGACGTCGTCCGAAATGACAAATTTTCGGCCCGTCGTTTGCCCAACGATTTCCACGAAAGCGGGAATCGTCACGTTCTTGAAACTGAAATCAAGAAAAACCTTATCCTGAAGATCGAGTGCATCTTGAGGCGCCTGCCCTACGCTGATTGTTGGTATCGCCACAAAAGCAAAGCTGCAAAACAGTGCCGTCGAAAAGAGCCGGCGAATCATTGTGCTGTAAGAATCGGTCATCATGCCAGAAGGCTCCAAAATACCCACTATCGGGCGCGTCGCGCATCACTTACGAATGCACCAGCAGCGCTAGCGAATCACGCCTCGTTCAGAATTGCGAACAAAAGATACAAGGTGCGAAACTTCCTCGCATTCGGGAACCTCATCTGCGATGCGATCAAGGGCCCGGCGGGTGGCCAAATCTTCACGACACAAGATACGATAGGCCTGC
>JAPKCZ010000739.1 GCA_028822745.1 Kiritimatiellia bacterium
TGCTTTTCTGACGCCTCATCAAGTCGACTTTCTTCCGCGTCGTTTCAATCTTTTCCAAAAGGTCCGCGTATGCAGGAGCTTTCTTTAACTCGGCTGTGACCGCTTGCCGTCTCTTATGGAGCGTTGCACTCATGACTTCACGCTTATCGTGGGATTCCTTGTATCCTCGATGCAGCCACAGTGCGGCATTTCTCTTCTGCCTGAGTGCTTCCAGTTTCTGCCCCGATTCTTTAAACCGCTTTTGATAGGCTTTGTCGTTCTTCTTCGCATCGCGGCTTTCCGTGAAAGTCTCCTGCCTACGCAATGCTAGCGACTGAAGACGATCTTCCAGAGTTTGGACACGATCACCGTTCATCCTCGCCAAATCATCCAGCCGGGAGCTTATCCCTGCGGAGTACTTTCTGTAATACACGCTCAAGGGATGCATCGGGACTACCTGCTCCCGGAAGTGGAGTTCTTTTATATGGGAATCGGGGTACCTCGCCTCGAACCTGGCCAGGAATTTCGGGCACAAATGACGCGGATTGACCATCGGAATTTCCGCGGCCTCAAAATCGTCGAGCACGTCGGTGAAGAAGCGAAGATAATCCACCGCACCGGCCATCGGGTTCGCTCCGCCAAATCCGGCACCCAGTGTAGCCATTCGCACCTTGCCGGGCGTAAACGCATCGGAAGCGCGGAAATCCGCCTTCACTTCGCCGATGTTCTTCCCGTCTTGGAAGAGTTTCATGGTGGTTCCATCCAGCTCCACGCGAACGGTGGTCCATTGATCGGCAACTACCTTCCCGCCGCGACTGTTGGCCGCTTCGTCGTCACCGCGACCCAAAAGCACCAGTTCACCGTCGGCCACCGATAACGATAGCTGACTGGACGCATCGTTGCCGAACATCCACACGGTTTGTTGTTTGGCCGAATCGACCTTGAACCGCACATCCACGGTAATCAATTCCAGGTCGGCTAGCTCGCCGGGCATTTCGGCCCATTGATCTTTCCCGTTAAACGTCACCGCTCCGGTTTCGACACCCTCAAAGGTGAATCCGGGCTTTCCAATCAGGACGCCATCGAAGAAAATTCGATCATCACGGTGCGACCCATAGATGGTTCCGGATCGTTCGTTGAAGTGATCTTCCAGAAGCGACGTCTCAGCCTGAACAATGTCAAAGTTCGCCTGCATCGGAGGCGCTTTCGTCAGTTGTGCAGTCCGCTTTTGTGGTGCATCGCAATCCGGGGGCACATTCTTTATCGGGTGTGTTTGCGTGCTCCACTTGGCTTCATTTCGGATATACATGCGCGCGTCTTTGCTGAACACGCCTTTCTCGACAGCGAGTTTTCCGTACGCACGGGCGTTATCTTTGAAGATCGCATTTCCGTACACAATCACATAATCTTCGATGACGGCATCGTCTAACACTTTCGCCTCGTCCAGCACCATGGCGTGGGGACCGACGTATGCGGTGTCAGCCACCGTAGCCGTATCGGCCACCCATCCGCCTCCATTGGGATGGCGTTTGCCTTTCATATTCTTGAGATGCCATTCTGCCGCGTTAGCCCATCGGCCTGCCATTTTCTGATCATCTCCCATCGCAGCCAAACCTTCTTCTGCGTGCTGGCGTAGTTCAGGATCGGTGACGGGAATGGAAGCAGAGTTGCATCCTTCTCCAGGATTACGACCCGTTTTCAAACCGGCCTGCCCGTAGGTTTCATCATCAATGGG
>JAPKCZ010000740.1 GCA_028822745.1 Kiritimatiellia bacterium
GATTTTGCCCCTCAACGGGTGTTTCAACGCGGCGCAGGAGACCCGTGGCAATTTTAGTTGGAACATGTATTCGCGGGTTTATAGCTGTCGCTACAAGTACGAGTGGGTATCACGCTACGGCCAGCGCACTCCGGTGAACATAAGTCGCTATTTCAATCGCCCAAAATTGGCGACCAAAATCATGCATCGCGATACCCTACCCGCGTTTCATGCATGGCTTAATGCCCGTCTTCGTGTCGATGACCCGCAGGGTTCCCTACAGGCCCGTGTTCGCAGCAGCGAAAATGAGGGTCCCTACCAAAGCCTTGTCGTTTCTGGAACATGGCCAGCCCAAGAGGTACCGACACCATGAAGTCACTCCTTACCGGCCAGCCCATAAACCGTGCCGCCGCGGCGTGGAACCGATTCTGGTATGCAGAAGAGCGTCCCGTGGCGATGGGACTGTTTCGAATCATTTTCGCGTTTTGCCTTTTAGACGAGATAGAAACAACACGTTCAAAGAGTACATTCGCGGTCCAAGGCGGATTTCATTTGTCCTACGTCGACTGGATCACACCCGTTCCACGCGACGTTTACGACACGCTACTCACGCTCCAGTATCCACTCGTTCTTCTGATTTTGATTGGCCTGTGGATGCGTCCCGCGTGTTTGCTTCTGCTGCTCTGCCAAAGTTACATCTTCTTCGCCGACCCCCTCAATTTCAGAAACCACCCCTACGTTTTCTTACTGATTACCTGCGCCTTGATGTTTTCGCACGCAAATCAGGCCTTTTCATTTACGTCGTATTGCCGACGCCGTTTTGACCACGCATCATGCAGCGACGCACTACTGGGGGATCCACGCCCAGTCACCATGCAGCGCCTTATTCAGGTTCAAGTGTGCATTGCGTACCTCTTCGCCGCGAGCCACAAGCTGCACCCGCACTTTCTCGACGGACACGTCCTCGTTGCACAGGCCGCAAGGGATGTAGACTATATTCGCGACTTCCTAACCCACTTCATCGCAACAGCCGACCTCGATCAAATCCTTCTCAAATTGCGTGATCCCGCATTCCTAGCCTGGCCATCACGTGCCTCGGTCGCCGTCGAAATCCTTGTCCCGCTGGCCCTGTGGTCTCGATACACACGGCCGTTCGCGATCCTTCTAGGGATAGGCTTTCATGCATCAATCTGGGGCATGATGCATATCCAGGTCTTTTCACTCCTCATGATGGGCACGTACCTCTTGTGGCTGGGCCCCTCGAGAATGACTCGCTTTATATCCATTGTTTCCAGTAGGCTAAAAGAACGATTCGAGCAACGACCGGCACACATTCAGCACGAACACCCGACATGAAAAACGCCCAAACGTTAGCGCTTACCCTTTTTGCGGCCATCGTGCTGTTTTCAGGCTGCAACCGCGAACCCGTTATATATGAATATTATGACGACGTGGAGCCCCCCCCCGCTCCAGCAGCGGAAACGACAAGTCACACCGCCCAGCCAGAACCCGGCCGGCCGCCGGGCCGTGCTTCGGTTTCGGTCGCCAGCAACACAAACCTGAATATTACCACTGACGCTGGCGAGTTTCTCATGATGGTCGGTACGAACATTACCCTACCCGAGGTCTTGCTGACCGAGTTTCCCCAAAATGATCAGGCACGCATTGTAAACTGCCTGACTGGACCTACGGCAATATTTGCCACCTATTCCACACTTCAGGAGACGAGCGACG
>JAPKCZ010000741.1 GCA_028822745.1 Kiritimatiellia bacterium
TGACAACTGTCATCGAGGTGTTCGTGTATCCGCAGGCATGGCCTACGCACATTGAGTGGGCTGCGATGCTGCTGGTCCTGCTGTGCCGAGGCGCCGGAAAATGGTCATTGGACTACTTGTTATACAGGCGTTTTCATAGCCGCCCGGCATCAAATGGTCCAACGAGATGAATGCGATGGTCCTGGAATCTACCATCACGTGTCCCGTGTGCGGACACATGAAGCGTGAAACCATGCCCACCGACACCTGTGTCTGGTTTTTCGAATGCGCAAATTGCAAGACGATGCTCAAACCAAAATCCGGGGATTGCTGTACGTACTGCTCATATGGCACCAACAAGTGCCCAGCGAGGTTTCGAGATGCGGATGGTACTAGCTAACTGCGTCAGGCGCCTTGGAGCGATAGATTCCGTCCCAATGCCCTTTGCTGTCCATTTTGCGTCCCCGGTTCCGTACTGTATGCAGTTCCATGACAGGGGACCTGATGATGCCCGGCACGACCATTGGCGTACGCTGAACGCAATATTGTCGCTGCAGCGTCAATGCGTATGCCGATGATGAATGTCGGGGACGTGCGCGTGCGTGTGAGTAATGGGCACGTGCTGGTGCGGATGCGTGTGTGCCTTATCGCTATCCCATTCGAAGTCGTGGATGTGTTGATGGTGCTCGTCGTGCCTGTGTCGATGGTTGTGGTCCAGAACTTCATGAGTATGGGGATGTTCATGCCGCTCACGGATATGCAGCCAGATTCCAACAGCCATGAGTGCAGCCGATAGCCAGAAAAGCAGCGATGGCATTTCTGGCCACAGGATGAGCGACAGCGCCACCCCGAATATCGGCGCAACTGAAAAATAGGCGCCGGTTCGGGCCGTCCCGAGGTTACGTAGTGCGACGACAAACAGGACCAGGCTCACGCCATAGCCGGCGAAGCCGGTCAGCATGGCGGCCGCCATCCTGCCAACGCCAGGTAAGTGCGCACCCGTAAAGAGCGCGATGCCCAAATTGACGGAACCCGCAACCAGCCCCTTCAGGCACGCGATAACCATCGCGTCGTTCGTTGAAACCTTGCGCGTAAGGTTGTTGTCGACCGCCCAGGAAACGCAGGCTGCAACCACCAGTAGTGCACCGGGCGACACGCCGACGGCGCCGGGTTGCCAGGACAGCGTGACGCCGCCCGCCACGATGGCGACCATTCCGAGGAATATCTGCAGGTCAACGTTTTCGCGAAATACCACCCAGGCAATGACCGCGGTGAAAACGCCCTCGAGGTTCAGTAGCAGGGAACTGGTTGCGGCAGGTGTCGTGCTAAGACCGAACATCAGCAGCGCAGGTCCGGCGACACCGCCTGCTGCAATTGCGCCAAGGAGCCAGGGCACCTCGGCGAGCTGAATCCGGCTTTCGTTTTCTCGTTCGCCGGCAGTGCGGCGCAGTCGCTGGAAGAGTATTCCGATAGCAAGACCGACGCCGCTACCAAGATAAAACAAACCCGCGACCATGAACGGCGAGAGAGAGCCGAGCAAGGTCTTGGCGAGAGGCGTCGTTGCGCCGAATAGCGCGGCGGCAAGAAGTGCGGTGAAAGCGGCGTTGTGACGTGCGTGCATGGATTGAGGGTTACGAACAATAACCAGATTCAGGACGTATCCAGTGAAATCCGCGAGCGAGGAGAGTTTTGCGTGACCGTGCAATACCCCTACCCCCTATGTTAGACTCTG
>JAPKCZ010000742.1 GCA_028822745.1 Kiritimatiellia bacterium
CCGAGTGTCAGCAACTGGTCTGATGTGGCCGTTTATTCGCCGATCGACGGGACCATTCTGGATGTAGAACATGAATGGGCGGGCACCCGCGTAATGATTAAATCCACAGATCATCCGGCCTATCATTTTGTTCTCTTTCATATAGATCTTGATACGACCCTGACGAATGGAGCTGCGGTATCCGCCGGACAACTGCTCGGCAGTCATATCGGCAACGAAACCACCTCCGACATTGCAGTGCGCATTTCAACCGTGTACAGCAATCAACCCATGCATCGACTGATCTCCTACTTTGAGGTCATGACGGATGGTTTGTTCAGTAATTATGTGGACCGGGGGGTCGCGGACCTCTCAGACCTGATCATCAGCCAGTCTGAAAGAGACAGCGACCCGTTGATCTGTGAGGGGGAAACGTTTATCGGACCGACCGGCTCGGTGTATTATGTGGATGGCGGCTTTGGAAACATCACCAACGTCTTTGAATTAAGTGCTCCATAAAGCATCGTGAAAACGGGATTCCCCTGGGAAGAAATATCGCGGGCCAGAAGACGCGTCGGGGGGAACCCGGAATATTGGCAGAAACTGGCCAATAAGAATTTGCTTTCCCGAACGTCCGGCCACAGTTTCAGGTGGCGGAGGATCTTCTCGATCACCTCGTCGTCATCGATAAGCGCGATCAATTTCATCTCAGATCCGCAGTGTGGGCAAATGAGCGGGTCGTCTTCCCATACCTTCTTGGTGAGTTCGCGCCACTTTTTCGAGGGGATGCGCGGGGGTGGTACTCGGACACGTCGATCACGTCCGTGGCCTCCGGGGCGCCGGGCTCAGCCTCGCGCTTGGCCCGCTCGCCCCTACCAAGGCTTAGGTCGATGTGTATTCGACATCACAAGGTGAGGCCACCAAGGACCAGAAATGGTTGATTCGCACGTGTGTGTGCCAATGTGTGTGCTTTGTTTCACGCGGTTTCGCGCTGGCTCGGCAGGTTGCGTAATTAGACAGGAAGATCAAAGAGCCGGAAAAGCACCGTAAACAAAGGGCAAAAAATGCAGGGCAGAGTCGGGGCGGCGAGATTCGAACTCGCGACCTTTTGACCCCCAGCCAAACGCGCTACCAGGCTGCGCCACGCCCCGATTCCGCCCTGCATGCCAAGCCGTAAATCGCGCCCGATTGGGGCACGCTCTCGTCATGAAACGCGCAACCTAACACGCGATCTAAACGGGGTCAAGCGCTCCGCAGGCTCAATCTTCAGTGATTTCGATCGAGGCCTTGTCCTTTAGGTCTTTGACGTGATCGGATATGATCAATCCCCGAGCCGAATGGCGTAGGAAATCACGTATATTGTCACGCGCTTCCTGAAAATCGAGTTTGCCGCCATCCTCGTGACCTGTTTTACGAATCAAATGACTACCGAGCTCGCTATCAATCACCTGGCTCAACTCGCCCACGCGCATGCGGAAGACGACCTCATCAAACTCAGGCACCATCATCCCTTGCGTAAACCAACCGAGACTGCCGCCTGTATCTTTTCCGCTGGGGCATTCAGAATGCGCCAGCGCCAAATCGTCGAAGCTGCTGCCCTGCTGTATTTGACCGCGAATGCTCTCCAGATGGGAACGTGCCGTGGCTTGGTCCTCCGCCGATGTGCTGGCCGGCTTAATCAAAATGTGCTGCGCGGCGGAGCGATCCGGACGCGTGTATTCTTCTGGATG
>JAPKCZ010000743.1 GCA_028822745.1 Kiritimatiellia bacterium
GCCGGTTTTTCAGACGAGGAGCGTGCCGGTTTCGACAACATCGTGGATGCGGGATACTTCGATAGCTTCCGCGCATTCAATCAGGACCCCGATCAGTACAGTTGGTGGAGTTATCGCGCTGGTGCGCGCGATCGCAACATCGGTTGGCGGCTTGATTATTTCTGCGTGGCTGAATCCTTGCGCAATCGCGTCACAGATGCGTTTATTCGCCAAGAGGTTTTGGGCTCAGATCACTGCCCGGTCGGTATCACGCTCAGCGAATAACGTCCGGCCCGACGTCGAGCAACTGCGAATTCGACATCGAATTACCAAAACGCTCAAATTGCTCGAACGTCCACACGACCGTTTTGGTCTTTGGGTCAATTTCAACGAGCATCGGCTGTCCCGCGCCGGCATGGCAGTTACCAATGACATAGTGGCCGTTAGGCAAAACTTCAAGCGTTGTCACCCATGCCAAACGAATTTCGGGCAGCTCATCCTGATGCAATTGCCATACAATCGTCTTGTCGGTACTGACTTCGAGAACGCTGTGGCCATTTCCTGTGGCAATGAGCGTATTACCGTTCGCCAAGCGTAAGGCGCAGAACACTTTGTTTCCCCATGCCTCAGGACCGTGTCCGCCCTTGCGAGGCTTGTCAAATAGCGGAACCTCGAATTCCCACACGAGCTCGCCTTGATCAGTGTACTCACGAACGAAACCATCCTTTTCATGGCAGGCGAGGAGGTTTCCGTTCGCCAACTTACGCACAAGACGTGTATCCGAATGCGCGTTGGGCTTATTCAGTTTCATTTGAATAGACGAAATAAGGGTCCCATCGCGATCCACCTCAATGATGCGCTCGGCACCACTTTCGGAGATCATCAGATGGCCGTTGGGGAGGGGCTCAAAGGCGTGCACTTCAATGCGACGCGCTTCGTTACCGTTGCGTTTGGCGGCATGATAATTCCAAACCACCGATTTGGTAACCGGGTCAATCTCAACAATGTCACCCATACGGTCGCGCTGCACCATGATGTGACCGTTTGTCAGGACGTGAATATCATGAATAGCACCCCAGGGCATTTCCCATTCGACGTCACCGTTCGCGGCAATGATGGCGAGCCTATTGTTACCCTGCGTGATGAGACGGTGTTGCGCGATTGAAGCCTGTGCCCACAAGGCGAGTGTCACGATCAGCAATGCACGTAGAGAATTCATAAGACCATTTCTTTCGTTCGTTGTTATTAAACGTTAAAGAGAAAGTGAACCACGTCGGAGTCCTGCATGATGTAATCTTTGCCTTCAACGCGCAGCTTACCCGCACTCTTAATGCCGGCCTCGTTATCGTACGTCTCGAGATCCGAAACGCTGTAACACTGCGCGCGAATGAAACCACGTTCAAAATCCGTATGAATGACACCAGCCGCTTGTGGTGCACGGCATCCTACGGGAATGGTCCAGGCGCGAATTTCTTTAGGGCCAGCCGTAAAATAACTATGCAAACCGAGCAAGTGGTAAGCACCGCGGATCACGGCATTCAGCGCAGGTTCTTCGAGACCAATACTCTCCAGCAGTTCGGTACGATCTTCTGGATCCAATTCTGATAATTCAGATTCAATCTTGGCGCAGACTTTCACCACTTCGCCGCCGTTGGCCGCGGCATAGCCGCGGACGGATTCAACATAGCCGTTGTCATCGTGCAACTGATACTCGGGAACCTTGGCGATAT
>JAPKCZ010000075.1 GCA_028822745.1 Kiritimatiellia bacterium
GGGTAATGTGTGTAAAGATAATTGTTTAAGGTTTAACTTGGTGAATAAGACTAAACGACAGCTTAACCAATTTTTAAAACGATAACCCAAGAGATTACATGTCAAAAGTGTCCTATATCACCCCCGATGGAAGCGACGTTGTCGTAGAAAACGCCGAAGGGAACCTGATGAAGATTGCCGTCGACAATCAAGTCGATGGCATTGATGGCGATTGCGGCGGTGTATGCTCCTGCGCGACATGCCACATCAAAATTGATGCTGCCTGGACTGAAAAGGTAGGACCCGCCAGCGAGACCGAAAATGACTTGCTCGAGTTGGAAGATGACGTTGACGAAAGCAGTCGCCTCGGTTGCCAGGTTGAAATGACCGAAGCGCTTGACGGACTTGTCGTGCACGTTGTAGGTCGATGAGCGAACACTGCGTGATTATAGGTGCCGGACATGGCGCAGCCCAACTCTGCGCCTCACTCCGCAAAGATAAATGGGAGGGCCCCATCACTCTGATTGGGGACGAACCCAGCTTGCCTTACCACCGACCACCTCTTTCCAAGTCGCAACTCAATCCCAAAGGTGAAAACGAGTTGCAATTCCTCCGGGCCAAAGACTTTTACGAATGCAATGACATCAAGGTGCTCACCAGCACCTGGGTAGATTCCGTCCATGCGGCCCAAAAAGAAATTGTGATTGGCGACCAGCGCATCGCCTACGACAAACTCGTACTCGCCGTGGGATCCACCCATCGCACGCCCCCTATTCAGGGTGTCGATGACCCCCATGTGTTTGCGCTGAGGACCGCCGAAGATGCCGACGCCATGCGCGAGGCCATTTCCGACTCCGAAAGCGCGGTCATCATTGGCGCTGGCTTTATCGGCCTGGAAGTCGCAGCCTCCCTGCGCAAACTGGGTCTCGACGTATCTGTAATCGAAGTGGCTCCGCGCGTCCTGGTCCGGGTCGCCTCGGAAGACGTTTCCGCTTTCTTTGAAAAACTCCATACCCAAAATGGCGTCACCCTGCACACCGGTTCCACCGTCTCTGCCATCGAGAACAACGGAGAAATCTTAACCGTAATCGGTGACGATCTTTCCATCGATTGCGACTTTGTCGTCATGGGAACAGGCGCGGCGGCGAGCACCGCCTTGGCGGAAAGCGCTGGACTGACGATTGATAATGGAATCGTGGTCAATGAATACAACCAGACCTCTGATCCCAACATTTACGCCCTAGGCGATTGTTGCAACCAGCACAGCAGTCTTTACGCCACCCCCTTGCGATTGGAGTCCGTCCAGAATGCGGTGGACCAGGCCAAAACCGTTGCCGCTGCATTAACCGGGAATCCAGTAGCGCACACGGCGCTGCCGTGGTTCTGGTCGGATCAGTACGACGTGAAACTGCAAATTGCGGGCGTTTCCACCGGCTACGACCGCGTCGTGCTCCGCGGTACGCCCGAACCGGGTGAACGTTTTTCAGCATGGTACTTCAAAGGCGACAGGTTGCTGGCCGTCGATGCCATTAACGATACAAAAGCGTATGCTCTCGGCAGTAAATTGCTGAATAGCGGTTGCCAGCCCAACCCGGAACTGCTGGCCAATCCCTCTGTCGAAGGTCGAGAAGTTTTAACCCAAGCCAAGGAGACCTCCGGTGTCTGACCTAAGAGATCCCTTCAAAAACGACCGCGAAATCAACGGTCTCCATCATGTTGACGTAGACGGTGAAAACATTGCCCTCGTATTGGGGCTCAAAGACATCAGGAAAACGGCAAAGGACTGGAAAACGTTCAGCTCCAGCAATCCATTGATGTGCGTACTGCACTCCGAAGCTCACGTACGCGGCGTTCGCCAGCTTCCGCTTGAGATCGACCCACCCGAGCACACCGATTACCGCAAACTCATAGAACCCCTGTTTCGTCGTCCAAAAGACGATCCCGATTACATCGCGAATATGGAGGTGTTGGTTGACGACATCGTAGAACAGGCCATTGCCAAAGGCGAACTGGAAGCCGTACGTGAACTGGCCCTACCTCTGCAATGCCGCGCCCTCACTCGCTTGCTGCAAATGCCGGAAGCGGAATCAGAACGCTGGATCAGTTGGGGTGTACACGTCTTCCACGACAGAGATGATGGCGGCGAAGATGGCGGCGATGAGGGCCACCTGCTTGAAAGCTACACCAAAGAACAATTCGCCAAAGCAGAAGAAAATCCCGACAAAGACTTCTTCAGCCTGCTAAACGACGTGGATTTCAACGGGCGCAAACTCAGCCTCGAAGAAAAACAGGGCTTCGCCAACGTTACTTTCGCGGGCGGGCGCGATACGGTAATCAACACCGTCAGCACTATTTTTGCTTACCTTGGCGAAAATTCCGAAGCCCTCGACTTTCTTCGACAGGATGAGCGCCGCCTTGTGACCGCAACGGAAGAATTCGTTCGCTTCGTCAGTCCTGTAACCGCGCTCACACGCACCTGCCCGCATGAAACCAAACTCAAAGACCACACCGTTCCAGCGGGTGGTCGCATTGGGCTCTGTTGGCCGTCCGCAAACCGGGATGCCTCCGTATTCGATAAACCCGATGAAGTGGTTCTTGATCGCTCTCCCAATCCGCACGTGGGCTTTGGATTTGCTACTCACAACTGCCTGGGAGCATCCCACGCCCGACTCATTATTCGCAGCTTGCTCAAATCGCTCTGCGAAAAGGTAGAGCGTGTCGAGCTCATAGAGGCGGTGCCCAAAGTGGAAGAAGAGTCGACCTTCAGCCGCCAGAGCGGATACGAGTCCGTCAATGTGCGCCTGATCGCCAAGCAATAGTCTGGCAAGCGGGGTCAGGTCAGAATGGCACGCTTATGAGAAGGCTTATCAAGAGGTCCGTTTTGACGGACACCACTTTCTTCTGATTTTGCTGCGTCCCGCTCTTATCCGCACTCTTTGTTGGATCTGCTTCCGACCCGGTGCATTGTAGGATTCGAAGTGGGTGTTGCTATCTAGCTTTCGGACTCGTTTGATGCAGCCAAGCATTGCCCCCGGTCCAAGTTCCTTTTGGAGATTGAGTGGCTTGCGATCCCCGCTGTGCAATTGATGTGTACCAATATGGACGTGGATCGGCTGAAGCGGGAGTTCGGCAAAGACATGGTATTCTGGGGCGGCGGTTGCGATACACGTTCTGTCATTTCGAAAGCTACGCCTTCACAGATCAAAGAGCATGTGAAAAAACAGATCGACATATTAGCACCGCGAGGCGGATTTGTGTGACAACAGGTCCATAACATATTGACCGGTGTTCCAGCCGAGAATATCGTTGCAATGTTTGAAGCGGCAACAGAAGGTGAGTGCCATTCATAATGTGATCCGCAGTTACCATCCCGGGTTCGGCAGGGTCTTTAAAATACAATCTAACGACAGAGGGAACCCATTATGTCGCAGAGCTATGAACCCCTCGGGAATACCGAGCTGAGTCACACACGGCCCGCTTCGATTCAACGTTTTATGTTCGGCACGACCTACTACCCCGAACACTGGGATGCTGAGACTCGCCAAGAAGACGCCGCTCGCATGGCGGCTGCGGGGGTCAATGTGGTTCGGCTGGCAGAATTCGCCGGCGACCTCATGGAGCCACAGCCCGGCCAGTACGACTTTTCGTTCTTCGACGCGGTGATCGAGGAATTGGCCCTGGTCGGAATCGACACGATTATGTGTACGCCCACCGCGACGCCTCCGCGATGGTTCACCCACGCCCACCCCGACGCGCTACGCGTGCCGGAATCTGGACGGCGCGAACAACACGGGTCGCGCCAGCATTGCTGCTTGGCGAGTCCGGACATGCGAAGCTACTCGCGCGATATCACGCGCGCCATGACGGCGCACTATCGGGACAACCCGTGCGTCATCGGATGGCAGACGGACAACGAGATTTATTGTGGGGTCGACGCGTGTCACTGCGCCAATTGCGAGTCGGCATTCCGCCAGTTCGTGCGTGACAAGTTCGACGGTGATATTGACGCACTCAACCGGGCGTGGGGCACGGCCTTCTGGTCGCAGAGCTATGTCGATTTCGACCACATTCAGATTCCGTTGCGAAGCGCACCACAGTACCCGAATCCGGCACAGGAGCTGGATTACTTTCGCTCGCTTGCCCAAACCGCGGCCCATTTCCAGCACGAGCAAGTTGAGATCATTCGCGACACTCAGCCCGGCTGGTTCGTGACCCACAATGGTACGTTCGAGCACGTAGACTATCGCGGGCTCTTTGGCCAAGACTTGGATTTTCTCTCCTACGACTGCTATCCCATGTTCGAACACGATCCCGCCCGTCGCGGAATGGGCCAAGCGTACAACTGCGATCGGACCCGCGCACTGACGGGCAACTTCATGATTATGGAGCAACATGCCGGGATGGGCGGGGCCCTCCATTTCGCCACCGACACGCCGGAACCGGGTGAATTGCGCCAGATGATGTACCGCTCGATTGCCCACGGCGCCGACAGTTTTGTCCACTTCCGCTGGCGCACCTGCCGGTTCGGATCGGAGGAATATTGGGGAGGGATCCTCGATCACGACAACGTGCCGCGGCAACGCTATCGCGAGCTGTGTCAGGAGGGGGCGGAACTGAAACGAATTGGGCCGGAAATTCTGGGCACGAGTGTGCAGATCGAAGCAGCCATCGCCTATGGCGACAATGATGCGACCGACGCCCACGCCACGCTGACGATGGGCATACTCCGCGAAAACAAGATCGGGGAGGTGCCGCATGGCGAACTATTCAAGCAGGGGATCGCGGTGGGCTGCGTGCATCCAGCCGATGACTTGAGTGGGCTGAAATTGTACGTGATCCCGCACTGGGCGTACTTCAACCCCGCCTGGGTGGCGCCGCTACAACGATTCGTCGAAGACGGCGGCGTGCTCGTTGTGGGCGCGCGCAGCGGAACCCGCGACCTAAACAACAACGTGGTGGCTGAAACGATTCCTGGATGCCTGCGCGATCTGTGTGCTATCACCGTGGAATCCTACGGCAAGCAGAACAACACGACGGCGAGGCCATTGGCGTTTGCGATCGACGGAGCAGAGCCCGTGCTGAGCGAGCACTGGTATGAGGAACTCAAGGCCGATGCTGGCACGGAGATCGTCGCGACGTGGCAGACGCGGCATCTCAAGGGAACGCCCGCTGTGACGCGGAACGCGGTCGGCAAGGGCGCGGTCTATTACGTGGCGACCTATCTAAACGAGACGACGTGGCAGTGCTTGCAGCCTGTACTACTCGAAGATGCCCAACTCAAACCGCAGCTGCCCGGTTGCCCAGCTGGTGTCGAGGTGGTGCAACGCAGCGATGCGGACAAGAGCCTCTGGTTCCTGATCAATCACACGGACGGCCCAGTGACAATCGACGACCTGCCCCATGGCGACGAGCTAATCACCGAGGCGCCCTGCACCGGAACGCTGCACCTCGAAGCCAACGATGTGGCGATCGTTCGCCAAGCACACCCGGTCGGACAGGGATAGATTTCGGTCAATGGGGCAGGGGTCTGACCCGAATGCTGCTACTTTAAGGGGTTCCAGCACGATTCGGCCGCGTTTCAGGGGATCGATTCAGTACACGACTTATGTTGCGGGCGCCGTTATGTTGCGTCAGGCAGGCGAGAGGTCGCCAAGCATCCGCCAACGGCGCCGGCGTGCCGATCACTTCGAGTCGGCGGTCCGGCCGGGCCAGTCGTCTGTGCGGAACGGCGAGGCGGGCAGGCCTGCCTCGTTGTACAGGTTGCAGCCTTTCGGATTGTCGGCCCAGGCGTAACGGACGGCGACAGGCTGGGGCACGCGGTCGCTTGACACCACGACGGTTTTACCTTGGATCACGGCATCCGCCCAGACAAAGACCTGGTCTTCCCCTGCAATCGCGAACTGTTTCAGCGGTTCGCCGCCCCTGCCGACCAGGCCGCCGCCGATGTGCTCGAAGGTCAAACGGATTTTCGATCCCTTGACTTGCATGGACTGGTAGCACGGCCCCGAATAAACGATATTCCGCCGGAAGAAGCCCTTCCGTCTGTAGACCGTGCCTTCCGCCCAGAGCGCCAGGCGCAGGCCGACGTCCTGCTTGTTCCTTGGATGAATGTTTCTGGCTTCTCCGATGTCGATGATGACGGCTTCTCCGGTGTGGGGCAGCGCGAGAGTCCTGTGTTGCGCCTCGCGCAACTCGGCCCAACTGCTGGCCGCAGGTTCCGGCTGCACGGCCCTGTAGTTGGCGAGCTGCACAAACCCGAATGGAAATTCGCCCTGGCCCCACTGCTGCCGCCAGTCGCGGATCATGGCCGGAAAGAGCGTCCGATACTGGTACGCGCGGCTGGCGTTGGATTCGCCCTGATACCAGATGGCGCCGCGGATGCCGTACGGGACCAGTGGTGCGATCATGCCGTTGTATAGCACCGTAGCAACGTTGGCTCCGCGACGCGGATCACTGGGAAGTGGCGCCGCTTTGGCCATCGACAGGCTGTCGCGGTAGCGCCACGCGCCGGCCAGCGTGATGGGGGCGATGGTGCTGTCTCCCGGCACGTCGAGCTTCATCTGTTCGGCCTTCCCGCATATCCCGCCCTTGCGGCGCGGGTCGAGCACGCGAACGGCGATAACGTTGCGGCCGGGCGTGAGGACCGTTGCGGGAACCTTGTAAGCGCGAGCGGTACTGTATGCGTTGTTCATCCCGCCGACCTTCACGCCGTTGACCCACGTGGTGTCGGTGTCGTCGATGGGGCCGAGATGGAGCATCACGTCTTTACCGTTCCATGCAGGGGGAAGATCGAATTCCTTGCGGAACCACACGAGCCCGTTGTAGTTCGGCAGGCCCGCCGTTTCCCAGTAGGTGGGCAGGTCCATCGATGGCCACGCGCCGGTATCAAGGCCGGCCGCTGACCAGCTGGCCTTGTCGGCCGAGCCGGGATCGTTCTTCGTATACCATGCTTCCATAGCCTGTTCCGGGCTAAGATCGTAGGTTCCCGCGTTCAGTTGTTCGATCACAGAAACCGCCGGGGCGAAGTCAGGTAGGCCCTTGAGGGTCTCGGCGCTTGTCCACGCTTCGCAGACCGTTCCGCCCCACGCGGTTTGGATCAGGCCGATGGGCACGTGCAACTGGTTGTGCAGGCGGCGTCCGAAGAAATAGGCCACGGCTGAGAACCTCTGGACGGTTTCCGGGGAGCATTCCTGCCATTGTGGATTACCTTCGAGGCCTGTTTGCGGGGTCAGCGCCCTTGTCTTGGGAACGCTGAACAGACGGATTCGCGGAAAGTCGGAACTGGCAATTTCTCCGGCGGAGTTGGTCACACTACGCATGCCCCATTCCATGTTGGATTGACCCGAGCAGACCCAAACCTCGCCGACAAGCACGTTGTGGAGTTGTCGCGTGTCGTTCGTCGCAGTCTGCCCGCTGGCGATGGTCAGGACGCAACCCTCCGACGAAGCCTTCATCGGGTCCAGCCGCACCATCCACTTGCCGGTCGAGTCCGCCTTGACGGACTGCTTCTGCCCCTTGAACGCAATGCTGATCTCTTCGCCCGGTGTGGCCACGCCCCACACGGGCACCGCCATGCCACGCTGCAACACCATGTTGTCGGTGAACACCGGAGCCACTGTTACCTCGGCCAATGCGCTCACGGCGACGCACAGCGCTGCTGCGCATGC
Organism: Kiritimatiellia bacterium; assembly: GCA_028822745.1. GTDB lineage: Bacteria > Verrucomicrobiota > Kiritimatiellia > UBA8416 > JAIOPI01 > JAPKCZ01. Next base: position 7,647 of record JAPKCZ010000075.1, read on the forward strand.
CACGATCAAAACTCGAATACCTGTTGTCATTGTTCTCTCCTTACACTGCTCAAATAGCCACTAAACACGTTAAATTCGAGTACGCTAGAGCAAAGATGGGGTCACTGCAATAGATGAATAGGCAGCGTCGATTTGTACAGCTTGAGAATCAACCAAGTAACGCTATACTGATTTGCGTATTCATATAGACGTTCAGTCTAGCATCGTTGCAGGAGTAGAG
>JAPKCZ010000744.1 GCA_028822745.1 Kiritimatiellia bacterium
ATTTGAGCGGTGCTTGACTCACTGAAAGACATTGAAGATTATTCTGGCGCGGCATAGGAGAAGAGTTCACGAAGTGCCCGTTTCAGGATCTTGCCGCTAGGGTTGCGGGGGATCTCGTCAACGAACTCCACTGCCTTCACTGTCTTAAAAGGCGCCAGCTTGTCACGGCTGTACTGAATGACCGAGTCACTTGTGAGATTGGCATCCCTGCGGACGATCACAGCCAGCGGTGACTCACCCCACTTCGCGGACGGTATGCCAATCACCCCGGCATCCGCGATCTTTTCGTTAGCCAGCAGAACTTGTTCGATCTCGGCCGGATAAACGTTTTCACCACCAGAGATCAGCATGTCCTTGAGCCGATCTACGATGGTCACGAACCCATCCCCGTCCATGGTGGCCACGTCGCCCGTGTGTAGCCAGCCGTCAACAATGGTCTCGGCAGTCGCTTCGGGTTGGTTCCAGTAACCGAGCATGAGGTGCGGGCCTTTGACCAGCACCTCACCGGGTTCGCCCGGGCGGCAGTCCTTGCCGTCGCTGTCGACCACGCGAACCTCGGTAAAGTAGAACGCCTTTCCCGTGGAACCCGCTCGGGGTATCGCGTCATCGGGTGAGATCAGACAGGCCGGCCCACAGGTTTCGGTAAGCCCATAGACCTGGTGGACTTCAATCCCCATTTCTGCATAGGCCTCGATGAGACTGACAGGCACTGGTGCGGCACCCGACATCACCCAGCGCAGCGTGGCGATATCGCACTCACCTGGTTTGTAGGCGGCCAGCATGAACTGGAGCATCGCCGGTACCATCAGTGTCGTAGTAATCTTCTCCTTGTGGATGATCTCCCACGAAACAACTGGGTCGAACGTCCGCATAATCACGAGGGTACTGCCGACAAATACGCAGGAGATGACCGGTGTCAGTGCGCCGACATGGAACATGGGTAACGAGTTCAGGTAGCGATCCTTGTAACGAAAGTCTGAGGTAGTCGCAATGGTGAACAGTGACCACAGCAGTGTGTTATGACTCTGCATCACGCCCTTGGGAAGTCCGGTAGTGCCCGAGGTGTACATGATGAACAACAGGTCATCGCCCGCGGCAGTAGGTTCAGGTTCGGTATCGCTCGCCCGCCCGGTCCAGTCATGGTAGGCGGTAATCCGAGAGTCGGAATCGCCGTCGACCTGGATCCAGTGCGTGATACCGGTGGTGCCTCTTCGACGTAGTTCACTGGCCACCTCTGAAAAGTCATCGCTGAACAACAGTAGCTTTACGCCAGCGTCGTTGAGAATAAACACAAGTTCGTCGGCGACAAGCCGCCAGTTCAGGGGCACAACGACCAGGCCGGTCTTGGCCGCAGCGAAGAAGCTCTCCAGATACTCCACGCTGTTAAGCAGAAGCAGTCCTACTGCATCACCTTTGCCGAGGCCCAGATCAGTAAAGGCATTGGCGGTGCGGTTCGAATTAGCATTCAGCTGGGAATAGGAAAACCGTTTGCCATTGCCCGCGTCATAGACCGCCTCGAGCTCGGGATCGCGGTAAGCCCGCCTGGTCAAAAGTTGGCCGATGTTCTGGTTCACACAGAGTTTTTGCGGCAAATAGCTAGATGCCAGAATCAAGTGTAGCAGCTAGAGAAGATTAGGTATGAACCGCTTTAGCTTCCTGGGTAATGTTGAAGCTGTTGACTCCTATAAAATGGATTTCCCG
>JAPKCZ010000745.1 GCA_028822745.1 Kiritimatiellia bacterium
GTCCTGAACGCACGTCTATTGGATGTGCATAAGGTTTATCCAATGGGCGGAAGCGAGGTTCGCGCGCTGGATGGCGTGAGCTTGGATTTTGCACGTGGCAGTTTCTGGGCCGTCATGGGGCCGAGTGGTTCCGGAAAAAGCACGCTACTCAACCTACTTGGCTGTCTCGACCGCCCCACGTCGGGCAGCTACGCTCTGGCGGGGCAAGACGTTAGCACGCTCGATGATGACGCACTCAGCAACATGCGCTTGACGCATCTCGGGTTTATTTTTCAAAGTTTCAATCTGATCCCGCAACTGACCGTTGAGGAGAACATCCATCTGCCGCTCTACTACAAAGGGTGGGAACCTCTTGCGTGTCGGGAACGCGCCCACGAATTAGCCGAACGTGTCGGACTCAGTGATCGTCTCGCGCATCGGCCTGCTGAACTTTCCGGCGGTCAACAACAGCGCGTTGCCATCGCGCGCGCCCTTGCAAATGATCCCGATATTCTTCTGGCCGATGAGCCAACCGGCAACCTCGACAGTCGGACCGGATCCGACATTATGGAGCTACTGTGCGAACTGAACGGTCAGGGCAAGACGATCATCATGGTGACGCATGAGTTGGACATCGCCAACATCGCACAACACCGCCTCTTTATGCGTGACGGCAGAGTTGAAGGCATCGAAGGGAGCGCAACGTCATGAAGCGCGTGCGAATCTTGCGAAACGTGCAGTTGGGCGTCAAAACGCTGTGGCTGCATAAAATGCGTTCCTTGCTCACGATGCTGGGCGTCGTTTTCGGTGTTGGCAGTGTAATCGCTATGCTCGCGGTGGGTGAGGGGGCCAGCCAAGAGGCGCTTGCACAGATCCAAAAACTCGGCAGTCAGAACATAATCGTCGAGTCTATCAAGCCGATCGATTCAGGATCGTCGACCACGCGGTCGTATCTGAATACCTATGGCCTGGAATACGACGATGCGCGACGCATTGCGGAGACGATACCAACTGTGCAGCGGACGGTCCCCGTTAAAGTCGTGCGAAAAGACGCGCGACTTGGGACGCGCAATCTTGAATTGCGCGTCGTTGGGACGACCAGTGACTGGTTTGATCTGGTACGGCGCCCCCTCGTGGGCGGGCGTGTGCTTACGCCGCACGATGACGAAACGCGTAGTAATATTCTCGTGATGACCGAATATGGCGCTCGCCGACTGCTGGCAACGGAAGCAACGATTGGGCAATCCATTCGTATTGCAGGCGACGTCTTCGAGGTCGTTGGGATTGTTGAAAGCGAGGACGATCAGGGCGGCGGGATGCAGACGCCGGACCGTGCCGTGGATGCCTATATTCCGTTGCCTGTCGCTCGGGAGCGATTCGGCGACATTTCTGTGAAGCGTTCGTCGGGCAGTTTCACGCGCGAAAGGGTCGAACTGCACTACATCATTTGCCAAGTGGATGCGCTTGAGAATGTGGAGTCCACCGCCGCGGCTATCGAAACCGTGATCAAGCGTTTCCATCCCAAATCTGATTACAAAATGAGTGTACCATTGGCTCTACTGCGGCAGGCACAGGCCACGAAGCGGACGTTTAACATTGTTCTCGGATCGATCGCCGGGATCAGCTTGCTTGTCGGTGGTATCGGGATCATGAACATCATGCTCGCTTCCGTCACCGAACGCACGCGCGAGATCGGTATTCGGCGAGCCATTGGCGCTCG
>JAPKCZ010000076.1 GCA_028822745.1 Kiritimatiellia bacterium
TCGATGATGTGGCAATGATTCACTCGATGCACACGGATGAGTTCAACCATGCGCCTGCGCAGTTCTTGATGCAAACGGGTTTTCCGCGCTTGGGACGTCCGAGCATGGGGTCGTGGGTCACCTACGGCTTAGGGAGCGTGAACGAGAATCTGCCGGGCTATGTGGTGTTGGTGTCGGGCGGGAAGACGCCGAGTGCGGGGAAGAGTGTGTGGGGAAGTGGGTTTTTGCCGACCGTCTATCAGGGGGTGCAGTGCCGCACCTCGGGTGATCCGGTGTTGTTTTCGTCGGATCCGACGGGCATGAAGCGCGAGGGGCGACGGCGCACCCTGGATGCGATCAACGACTTGAACCAGATGCGCTTGAAAGAGGTGGGTGATCCTGAGATTTTGACACGCATCAATCAGTATGAGATGGCGTTCCGTATGCAGATGTCGGTGCCTGAGGCGATGGACATCAAGTCGGAGCCGTCGCACATCCATGCGATGTATGGGAGCAAACCCGGAGCGTCGTCGTTCGCGAACAATTGTTTGTTGGCGCGACGTTTGGTGGAGCGCGGCGTGCGCTTTGTGCAGTTGTATGACTGGGGATGGGATTCGCATGGCGCGAATGGTCGAGAATCGTTGCATGACGGCTTTGTCCGTATGTGTAAGCGTTCGGATCAGGCGATTGCGGGTTTATTGGCCGACTTGAAGCAGCGTGGCTTGCTAGAGGATACCTTGGTGGTGTGGGGCGGTGAGTTTGGTCGTACGCCGATGCGTGAGAATCGAGGTGGGCGCACGATGAAGTTGATCGGTCGGGATCATCACAAGGATGCGTATACGATGTGGGTAGCTGGGGGTGGGTTTAAGGCGGGGCACACGCATGGTGAGACGGATGAGTTTGGGTATCACGGGGTTAACGGTAAGGTGCACGTTCATGATTTACAGGCGACCTTGATGCACCAGTTGGGGTTTGATCATGAGAAGCTGACGTATTTTTTCCAAGGGCGAGATTATCGACTTACGGACATCCATGGTCATGTCGTGAAGGATGTGTTGGCCTAGCCCTGCTGTGCCTAAGCGGTGTATTGGGTTCACCGCGGAGTACACTGAGGATCGCGGAGGAACAGCCGAGGGGAACAGCCGTGCTTGGTGCGGGGTGCTTGGTGCTGTGTTCCCGCGGGGCGGGATGGGAGCAGCCGAGGGAAGATGGATTACGAGCACGATTAGGATTAGGAATTAATCCCGCTCCGCGGGAACGCAGGAGGAAGATAAAAATGAAGAAAATATCACGACGTATGGCACTCAAGACTGGCATTGTCGCGGGCATAGCTGCAGCCGCAAAGGCAAGTGACGCTGCAAGTATTTTGCAAGTGGATCACCCCACCCCTTCGGAAATCAAGGGCCCTTTCTATCCAGTCGTCGCCCAGAAGGACAAGGACTTCGACTTGACGGTCGTTGATGGGCGAAGCACGGCCGCCAAAGGGGAAGCCATTGTACTGGACGTTCGTGTTGTCGACACAGTTGGCAAAGGGGTAAGTGACGCAACCGTTGACATATGGCAAGCCTGCGCCTCAGGAAAGTATAGCCATCCTCATGATCCAAATCCGGCAGAACCGGATCCAAACTTTCAGGGCTGGGCCATCGTGCCCAGCGGCGAGAACGGATCACTTCGATTTAAGACCATCATGCCTGGTGCATACCCCGCTGCGCGAGAATGGACACGACCGCCACACATTCACTTCAAGGTTTCAAAACGTGGCTACGTGGAACTCGTCACACAGATGTACTTCCCTGGTCATCCATTGAATACAGACGATCGCTTGCTCAATCGTAAAAGCGATGCCGAACAGACACTGATGATTGCAAAGCATGTCTCGGATACGCCAAAGACGTTCCACTATCGTATTGTCCTTCAAAAAGCTTGAGTCGTGGGAGAACAGCCGAGGGGGAACAGCCGTGCTTCGTGCTTCGTTCTTCGTTCTGGGTGCTTTGTGCGGGACGGGAACAGCCGTGCTGGGTGCTGGGTTGAAAATCGTTTACAGAAGGTCGCGAAGAACACGAAGGGTAGAGCATACGACCTCACTCAGCGCAGTGATGTGGAGCCAGGGTCAGACCTAGAAACTAGACAATAAGCACATAAGGGGCCGGCCATCAGAAATCCACATGTCAAAAACTTGTCGTTGCGGCGCAACGACTTACGCACAGTTGGTCTGTCCCTTAGCGTTTCTTAGCGTTTTTCCTAAACGGATTCCTCTGCCGAGTGACACGAGGCAGGAGTGCCATCGGCTTCTGCATATAGGGTGTTGTACTCGTCCTGGCTATATTGCTGCGTCTCGGCACCACGGTAGTGAAACTGGAGCGCGCGGCGCCGATGGTCAGAGGTGTTTGGGGGTGTTTCATGTGGCAGCATGCCGGAAAAGAACAGCGCGCCGCCCGCTTTGAGGTCGATGGGCACGGCCTGGGATGCATCGATTCGGTCAGGCAGAATCTCACAGTCACGATCATGGTAGTGCTTGCGTGCGCCAGCCAGATGTCCACCGAGAATGACATGCATGCAACCGTTTTCGATGGTGGCATCATCCAGCGCAATCCATACACCGATGATCTGGTCGAGCGGTGCCACTGCAAAATAGGCGTTGTCTTGATGCCAGGGCTTTATGGTGCCAATTTTTGCTGGCTTCACGAGGGCCATGTCCTGGAAACGAATACAATCAGGCCCCAGCATACTCTCCAGCACCCCTTTAATACGCGGACCGGATTGACTGAGATTCTCGAACCATGGTGACGCCGGGCAGAAGTTCATCAATTTACGCACGCTCAGTTCCAGGCCCGCGCCATCCAAGGTTTCAACATCCACGCCAGGTTCGAACTGGAGCATGCTGGTTCCATTGGGGTGACGAACCATCACGTTACGAGGGTGCTTGCTCAATTCGCCGATATCTATCATTTCGCGCACGAGCCGGCTGATTTCCTCACGGGCGGCGATAAGCTCGTCTGCGTCCAGACAGTCGTCAAAAACAAGGTATCCGTCGCGTCTGAAGTCGTTTTTGAGTTTTTCGCTCAGTTTCGTCGGGCATTTCGGCCAAGACGAAGTCACTGGGGATGGTGCGATCATTACATGGTCTCTGTTGGGATTTCCCTTTTACACAATTGAACCCAATTGTATTATAAAATCCTAATGTTATGAATAGATTATGTTGTCAAACATTTGCATATTTGCAGCACCGGGTATGAATCTGAGCCCATAGGGTCGGTCTGAATATTCAATATTTGGGCGGCCTTGATCAATTGACGCTTAAGCGTTGTGTCTGTTTTCACCTGACGATCCAGTCGGCACAGGCGCGCACTCACGGTGGCATAGTCCATACCGTCGCAAGCGTCTCAACGAGAAACAAGTGCGTGATGCGGCTGTTATGGTGAGAGGGAAATCATGGCCGACCTTTCGCGAAGATCGAGTCGATTGGGGGCGGCTTATCTAGCTGTGGACCATGCGGCGGTACACGTCCGGAAGCCGGGCGGCATACCGCCCTGCCCCGTTCACTAGCGGTAGCGGTGCGTCAACCGGCCAGTTCAGAGGGCGCAAGACGCCAGCACAGGCGTCGTAGCCTTGCATCGAGAATGCTCGCTCGCCGGGTTCAGTCGATCGTCACCTGGGTCACGCGTCCGCAGCTTTGTCCGCCGACCCATTCGCCTGTGAGTAGAACGCGCCGTCCATCCTGCTGCACCATCGCCAGGTAGTGCATGCCGTCGAACTGTCCTTCCGTGCGGTCTTCAGGGCTAACACCCGGGTAGTTGGGGTGCTTTTCGCTTTTCTTGCCGATGTCGAGCACGTGACGGTTCTCGCTGTCAAAGACGGCGACATTCATATCCAGATCTGGAACCACCATGAAGTCGCCTTCAAAGACGGCGCCGCAGGGCAGGGACAGGTGGTCGCTGAGCTCGCCGTCCAGTTTCTTCATCGTGCTGATGTCGTCCAGGTCGGCGGGATCGTACCATACGATGCGGTTATTGCCGCGATCGGAGACCGTGATGATTTCCTTGCCGCTGCGCGTGTCGATGGAAATGCCGTGTGGGCTGTTCAGTTCTCCTTCGCCGAACATACCGAGCAGCTTGCCGTCGACTGTGTAGGCGAGAATCACGCTGGCGCCGTAACCATCGGCGACAAGTACGGTGCCATTGCTCAGTTTCACCGTCTGCGTCGGCACGAAGTGGCGCTCGGCGGCCGTGTATGTTCCTGTTTCAGGATCCGCGGGGGATTCGAATTCCACCAGCACATTGCCGTCCAGGTCCACTTTCTTAACGCCGTTGCCTTGCACTGAGCAGTACAGGACCTCCTGCCCATCTTCGACCTGGGGGTTGATGTCATGTATTGCTTCCGACCCGGGAAAGTTAAACGCGCGTTTAAAAGTCAGGTCGGGCGAAAAAACCCGGATATGCTCAATCGCGCCCTGGTCTTTTGCCGGCCCTGCATGGCCCAGTACCACGTCGCCCGTCGTGGATAGTTGCACCACGGAATGTGCATCTCCGTAGCTGAATTTGCCTGAAGGATCCTCGGGTGCGTAATGCGTGAAGCCTAATTGGGAATTGCTCGTAAACACGACTGGTGATGTAGGTTCTGGATTCGACATAGTGATACTCCAATTCTTAAACGTTCATTTCAGGGACACAAAAATCTGGCACGCACCATCTCTCGATCAGCGGGCTGCGTCAACTGAGAAACACCTCTGTGACGTCTCGGAAAGTCAGCATTGGGCTTTGGCAACGGCCACACGGAGCCTTTTGCGCGTGACCCGCGTCATAGCAAATAAGGGACAGGCCATCAGAAATCCTCTATGTAAAGAGTCAATCCTTGACGCTGTAATCGGCCATAGGTAGAGCCAGTGCTATTCGGGTCAGGCCTGGTGGAGCTAACCTATTTCAGGACGGGACCGACTCTCCCTCCCCTCTCGCATCGTTTACAAACGTTTTACAAATCCTGAGTGTCCGGCCGCTCTGAGAGGTTGTATGGTGATATCCGCGTTGGCTCACACAGAGCATTCATGCAGATTTTTCTCGATAACACCTGGAGACAGATTATGACACACCGCATTCTCGTGATGCTCACACTTCTCAGCGCGATGGTCCCGCTGGCCGACGCCGCCGCACAACCCGACACGCCTGCACGCGTTCTTGAGCGCAGCGAAATACTCATTCAGGCGCGCCATTATGAGGACGCAGAGAAACAACTGGTCGCGTACGTCGGGCTCAAGGATGCCACACGTAAAGATTACGCGAGCTATCTCCAGGCCTTAGTCAGCTATTACCAGAAGCAGGACACTAGCGCCGTCGCGTTCTGCGATCTTGTCGAAAAGAATCACGCGACCTCGCCATGGCTGCGCAAGGCGCGCTTCCTTAAAGCGCAAGCTCTGATTCGACAGAAGAAACACAAGCAAGCCAACGCGATTTACGAGGCTGAGGCCAACCGACTCTTTGCCGGGGCGATGACCTCTTCACAAGTGGACTCGTACTGATCACACCACTGAAACTCGAAATTCAGGAAGACGCCACAGAACTCAACATGCAGCAGAACGACATGAACTACAAAAGCTGGGACTTACTGCGTCGCAGTGGAAGAGGTGGCGTCCAGGTTCTGCAGGCGAAATGATCCGGGCGGCAAGAAGTGGTCGGTGATCTAGTCCGTGCAGCCGAGCATCATAAAAGACGATTGGGACGATCCAACAACGTCGTTGAGAGCCAACACCTTACGCCCGAAACTTGACTCACATTGACACTTCGCGACGGCCAGAAGTAAGCGTTAAACTTGGCGTCACTGACTATTGTTAAGCGACCGCGATTCGTATAGACTTCCCGCTTAGTATTTCAATAGCAGCATGACTGCACCCGACACAAATAAGGCGGAACGGAATGAACAGAATCACTTTGACGACAGGCATCGCGATGCTACTTGCGACAACACTCATCGCGGAGGATGCGTCTTTCAAGGACATCTTCGATGGTAAAACTCTCGACGGATGGAAGGGTAGTGAGAAATTCTGGAGCGTTGAAGACGGTTCCATTACCGGCTCAACCACTGAGAACAAAACCAGTGGCAATACGTTCCTCATTTACACAAATGGCGACATCGCCAATTTCGAATTAACCTTCGACTATCGCTTTCTGAGCAACGCCGGGAATTCGGGCGTGCAGTATCGCTCGGAAGAACTACCCAACTTCGTGGTGAAGGGCTATCAGGCGGACTTCGAAGCCGGCACTAAATATTCCGGTATTCTCTACGGGGAAAAAACCGGGCGCGGCATTATGTCAAATCGCGGAAAAAAAACCTGGTTGGGTGACGGAAGCTCCAAGACAAAGGTAGAAACAATCGCAGACAGCAATGAGCTTCAGAAGCTCATCAAGCCCAAGGGCGAGTGGAACAGCTACCACATCATCGCAGATGGCAATCACTTTACCCACACAATCAACGGCGCCGTCATGAGCGAGACCTTTGACGAAAGCGAAAAGGATTTCAAAGCTTCCGGCATTCTGGCTCTACAGGTTCACGCCGGCCCACCAATGAAGCTTCAGTTTCGTAACCTGAAGCTCAAGACGCTGAAATAGATCGCGAGAACGCTAAGAGAGGCGCCACGCCGCTTTTAGCAGAGCACGAGAGATTCTTGCATGGGCCCGTCAGTCTATTCAAACACGAAGAAAAGCGGCGTCGAGACGTGATGGGGATCGGCGGGGCCGCATTCGCCCGCCGCATCCGCGAGTCGATCTCATTAAGCAGTTGGACGCATGAATTGGATATTGAAAGGCTGACCCCTAGATTTCAAAAGTAACCTAAGGCAGGAGAGTCTGAGGGTGACAGAGCGAGAGGAACGATAGATATGCTGAAAGCAGCGTTGATTGGAAATTCCGAGCGTATCGCAGCGGTGTACGGTGGTGGGCGCCGCGAACGACTGGCGACGGAGTTTGACCTTTTTCCGGATATTGTCACGCCAGACAGCCTTCGAGAGAGACAGGGCGATCTGAAGGATGTGCGGTTTCTGTTTTCGACATGGGGTATGCCGGCGCTGGACCGCGAGCAGATTGCGCTGCTTCCATCGCTAGAGGCGGTCTTCTATGGGGCTGGGACCGTCCAGCGCTTTGCGCGTCCGTTTCTGAAATCAGGCATCAAAGTGGTTTCTGCATGGGGCGCGAATGCCGTTCCTGTAGCTGAATATACGGTGGCGCAGATACTCTTGGCCAACAAGGGGTTCTTCAGAGCGGCGGGGGCAGTCAATTCGGTTGAGACGTGGCGCAAGCATGACGGGTCGGTGCTGCCGGGAAACTATGACAGTACCGTTGCCCTGCTGGGGGCCGGCATGATAGGGCGGAACGTGATCGAACGTCTCAAACCGTATGCCTTGGATGTGGTTGTCTTTGACCCGTTTCTCTCGGATGCGGATGCGGCCACACTCGGCGTGGAAAAGGTAGAGCTGGCGGATGCATTCAAGCGTGGTCTGGTTGTGAGTAACCATTTGGCCAATCTGCCTGCTACCGAGGGCATGCTGCGTCGCGAACATTTTGCCTCCATGCAGCGTTACGGCACCTTCATCAATACGGGGCGGGGCGCCACGCTGGATGAACCGGCACTGATCGATGTGCTGAGCGACAGGTCTGACTTGACGGCCGTTCTTGACGTAACGTGCCCTGAGCCTCCTGTGGACGGGTCTCCTCTTTACCGCCTCGACAACGTCATTCTTACTCCTCACATTGCCGGAGCGGTTGGCAAGCATGAGGTGTGGCGCATGGCTGACTATATGATCGACGAAGCGATTGCATTGCGCGAGGGCTGCGATCTGAAATACGAAGTGACACTTAAAATGTTGGAGAC
>JAPKCZ010000746.1 GCA_028822745.1 Kiritimatiellia bacterium
GATGAACCACAAGGGCTGAGGGTCAAGCCTGTGAATGGCACGTTTGCTGGGGCAGTAAAGAGATGATGGACGGACGACACACGATGCCCGTAAAATAACGCCGTGAAAGCGATGGTAATCAGTACTGCACTCGTCTTGGCGATGGGATGCGGGAAGCAGGAAACAGGTCAACCTCCCCAAACATCCACGAAGAAAAATCCGCAGCCGGATTTGAGTGGGGGCCCGTTCCCCGAAGCGACACCCGAGAGCCAGGGGATTCCTAGTGGCGTGCTCGACCGTCTGTCCGAGCTTGTCACCGGATTCGTGGAGGCAGAAGAGATTGTCGGTGCGGAGCTGTTGGTCATTAAGAACCGGCGTACCGTGATGCACGATGTATTCGGTCACGACGACCACAGCGGTGATAAGGCGTTGGGGAAGAACACAATCTTCAGTATCCGCTCGATGACGAAGCCGCTGACGGGCGCCGTGGCACAGATGTTGATCGATGACGGCGTCCTGAAGCTCACGGACCCGGTTGCGAAGCACCTAGACTCTTTCGATAACGAACGGTCACGGGGCGTGACCATCGAACACCTTTTGACGCACCGGAGCGGTTTTCCGATGAAGTCCGCCGGCACGCTCTGGTCGAACTACTCGAGCTACACCAACGTTCGGCAGATTGCGGACTACTGGGGCGAGTACGGCCCCCAGCTTTTCACGCCGGGAGAACGATATCAGTATGCTGACGCCAACGTCGACACGCTCGGCGCAGTCATCGAGCTTGCCAACGGTAAGCCCACCGAGGCCCTTATCGAGCAACGGCTGTTCGAGAAACTTGGCATGCGCGACACGATCGCGTTGCTGCGCGAAGGCGATTCGCGTATTGAGCGCGTTGCGGGCAAGCACGCCGGCGGTCGCGGTCGTTGGAATCAATTTTGGCGTTGGAAGGGTAAACCGTACTTCTCATTTCCGATGTTCGCGCAGAGTTTCTACTCGACGCCCGTCGATTACGCGCGTTTTCTCGGTATGGTGATGGACGGCGGTGTCGTAAATGGACAACGGCTATTATCCGACGCCGCGATCGCACGGATGCTCACGCCGGTATCGAAGACAACGATGCCAACCGGGTTTGCCGGACTCGGATCGTCGTACGGTCAGCTTATGCATCTCTACGACAAAGGTGGTGAGGTCGTCGCCTTTGGTCACAGCGGTTCGGACGGCACTTACGCCTGGGCTTGGCCTGCTCAAGACCTGATGGTCCTGTACTTCACGCAGTCGCGTGGCAGCATCACGATGAATCGTATGGAGGCAGTGATTGACAGCCTGCTCGCCCGGCCTGTACTGGATCAAACAAGAGATAAGACTGACAAACAGGACAAGTGATGTCCGTAGGTTTGCACAGAGATTCTTCAAGCAGTTCAAACGTGACGTAGTTCTCTATCAACTCATCCATCACGCAACCTCATTCAGACAAGACGAGAAACATATTCTTGTTTCCACCGCCAAATTCGTGGCCCAGGTTCTTCAAATCTCAAAGGCCCGAAAACTTGTTGCCGCCGGAAATCACGCGCCGACCGATGTAGATGCCGCGGTGGTGCGGATAACGGCCTGTATCCTTGCCGTCGGGCCCCACGCCGGGGTTGGTCAAAAGCTCGCCCTCCTTGCCGTATACATGCAGGAACGGCTTCTTCTGGCCTTCGCCAAAGACAAAATGCGCA
>JAPKCZ010000077.1 GCA_028822745.1 Kiritimatiellia bacterium
TATTCTGTAGACCGACCTGATTGACATAGATGAGTGGCCGCCCTTGGTCTTTGGCATGTTTAGAGAAAACGCGCCCGCGTTTGTGGCTCTTGTTCATCGTAAACGGCGACGCGCTGAGGTTGATGAAAAGATCGACGTTGCGGTCGCCGAGTATGTCAATGGGCGACATACTATAGTCCATGTCCCAGGCGTCTTCGCAGAGAATGCAACCAACGCGCAAGCCGGAGGATAACTGAATTGGCGCGATCAGTGACTCGACCGACACGCGTTCTTCAATGGCTAGCTTTCTGACATCATAGAAATGGCGGCTATCGTCAAACTCTCTGTAATTGGGCAGCAGCGTCTTTATCACAAAATCGTAGGGCCCGTTTTCGGGACCAACGAAAGCACCGTTTTCGGCCAAGAAGGCCGCATTGTATTTTCGAACGCGTCCGTCTTCGTTGCGACGTTCCAGATCGATACCAACGCTGCCGAATAGAATGCTGATGCCATGCGAGCAATCGCGAATGGCGTGTGCCCCTGATTCGCAGTCTCGTAGAAAGGCCGGCTGTTCCCATATGTCTGAAATTAGATAGCCGGGAATGCTCATTTCCGGAAAAATGATGAGATCAATGCCGTCACCTTTGGCTTCGGCGATAAATGTTTTCATGCGCCGGACGTTTTCACGTGGTCGGCCGGGCTGCACGTCCAGTTGTACCCATCGAATATTCATCTTAGATTACGTGTGTTGAAGACGCCCAGTAGGTTGGCGCGGGCTGGGGCTATGCATCGACGCCCGTTGTATCTTCTTCTTTCTTGAAGAGCTGGCGAACGAATGCCAGCACAGTGTCTGGCGATATCGGCTTTCCAAAGAGTTCGTCTTCGATCTGGCGAAGGCGTGTTAGGAACTTTCTCAACACAAAGAACATTCCGCCACCGCAGGCCGCCGCGACGATGAGCGAGGCCACCATCTCAAATCCGCTAAGGTCGTTCATATATCACGTGCTTTCGGTTGCAGGGTGTCGAGTCGTGCTACAGCATACGCGACAGGTAAATGACGTGGCAAGTAGATGTTATGCTCAGTATCGTTCACTGGGCGCTCGCGTCACTCATCCATCGCAGGCCAATGGCGCGATTCGATGAAAACAATGATATTGTTGATCGCGTACAGGGTAAAAGGCTACATTAACGGAATGAATACGACTTCAGCAAACAACGAAACCGCAGAACACGCCTTGGTGCCCATGCAATCCGTCGGTCCGGTGCCCATACGTGGCCCAGAGCTTGACGCGGATCTGATGGTCCCGTTGGCTAGTTATGAAAGCCCTGTATGGCCTTCAACGCAGCGCGGCGCTCGTGTTTGTGAACGCGCTGGTGGAATCGTCACCTTGATCCTGGATGAGCGGATGACACGCTCTGTCATTTTCGAAGCACACTCTGTTGTGGTCGTGGCGGCGGCAGCGCAATCACTCAGCGAAAGGCTTGATGAACTGCGTGACGTCGCTTCCGAAACGACGCGATTCGGGCGCTTAGTGAACCTCAATACCCAAATCGTGGGTAAGTTGCTTTATGTACGCTTTGAGATGACGACGGGCGATGCCTCCGGTCACAACATGGTAACGTTGGCCGCGGATCGATTGATGCAATGGATTCTTGGCGAGTACGCCGGCCTTTCCTATGTGTCGATTTCCGGAAATCTGTGCACGGACAAAAAAGCGTCTGCCGTAAACGGCCTGCTTGGGCGAGGCAAGAACGTTGTCGCGGAGGTCACAATTTCCCGGGAACTGTGTAAAAAATATCTACGCACGACACCTGAAGCGTTGCACGCCCTGAACATCAAAAAGAATCTAGTGGGAACGAGTCTTGCGGGTGGATTACGATCGGCAAACGCACACTTTGCCAACATCTTGCTCGCCTTCTATTTGGCAACGGGTCAGGACGCGGCCAATATCATCGAAGGTTCACAAGGCTATACGTACACCGATGTCGTTGGCGATGATCTGTACTTCAGCGTATCCATTCCAAATGTCATTGTGGGAACCGTTGGCAATGGTAAGGATTTGGGTTTTGTAGAGGACAATTTAAAGGCGCTGGGGTGTCGCGAAAAGCGCGAACTTGGCGAAAACGCACGACGCTTGGCTATCATTTGCGGTGCCACGGTCCTTTGCGGGGAACTATCACTGTTGGCCGCTCAAACCAATCCGGGTGAACTGATGCGTGCGCACAAGACCCTCGAGCGAAAAGGGTCATGAGCGACACGGTCAATAAGCGCAAACTTGAGCACTTGAATATTGTTCGCGACGACGCCATGTCGGATCGGCAGAAGTTCTATTTTGATGATGTTCATCTGACGCATCGTGCCTTGCCCGATATCGATTTGGCCGACGTCGATAGCTCGGTGACATTTCTCGGGAAGCAACTCTCTTTTCCCATGCTGATCTCCTCCATGACCGGAGGCGATCACGACGAGATTGTGACGATTAACCGCAACCTCGCAGAAGCAGCAGAACGCACTCAAGTGGCAATGGGGGTCGGTTCACAGCGCGTGATGTTTTCAGAGCCGCGTGCACGTGAAAGCTTTCAGCTGCGCGATGTCGCTCCATCGACGGTCCTGCTCGCCAACCTGGGTGCCGTACAACTTAATTACGGTTTGACGCACGACATGTGCCGCGAGGCTATTTCCGTGCTCGATGCCGATGGTCTTTTTCTGCACCTGAATCCGCTTCAAGAGGCCGCTCAGGCGGAAGGCGATACGAATTTTGGCGATTTGTCGGATCGGATCGCCGACCTCGTGAAGGTGCTGGAGGTGCCCGTGATTCTCAAAGAGGTTGGGGCTGGTGTGTCGGTCGCTGACCTTGAATTGGCCCTGCGGTGTGGCATCGGTTGCGTTGATGTTGCGGGCACAGGCGGGACGTCTTGGGCGCGAATTGAGCAGCAACGTGATTTTGACAATGTCACCAGCGACGTTGGTGCTGTTTTTCAGGATTGGGGAATACCAACGCCCATCGCGCTGCGTCATCTGGCGTCCTATCGCGATCGGGTGTCTTTAATCGCTTCGGGCGGAATTCGCAATGGTTCAGACATGGCAAAGGCCGTCGTCCTTGGCGCATCGCTGTGTGGTATGGCGCGGCCTTTTTTGGCGCCGGCAGCAGAGTCCGCGGACGCCGTTGTTCGTGTCATCGAGACCTTGCGGCAGCAATTCCGAACGGCGATGTTTCTGTTGGGGGCGACACGCGTGGAGCAGATCATGGGTCAGGACGCACTCTTGCTTGATGCGTCAAACGGGGGCTCTCGCAAGCCATGAAGACGGGCATTGATCTGATCAGCTTTTACACCTCGCGCTATTTTCTTCCTCTGCAAACGCTGGCCGATAAGCGCGGCGTGGACGTCGGAAAGTTCCATGTCGGACTTGGACAAGAGCGCATGGCGGTTCCGCCACCGGATGAAGATGTCGTGACGATGGCCGCCAGCGCGGCGAAGCCGCTGCTCGACAAAGTTGATAAATCAAGCGTGTCACTGCTGCTTTTTGCGACAGAATCCGGCGTCGATCAATCCAAAGCGGCTGGACTCTTTGTGCACAAATTGCTTGGTCTGCCATCACGTTGTCGTGTGGTCGAATTGAAAGAGGCTTGTTACAGCGGAACGGCGGCGTTTCGATTCGCCGCGGCGTTGATGGAAGGTCGTCCAGAAGAGAATGCGCTGGTGATCTGTTCGGATATAGCACGTTACGATCTCGGGAGTCCGGGCGAACCGACTCAGGGCTGTGGTGCGGTGGCCGCGATCGTGAACGCCGCGCCCCGGTTGTTGACGTTTGATGATGCATCTGGGCTGCACGCGGAAGATGTCATGGATTTCTGGCGTCCGAATTATAGGGATGAGGCCTTGGTCGATGGCAAATATTCGGCAAAAATGTACTTAAACATAGTCGCTCTGACCTGGACGCACTACGTCGAGCAAACAGGCCTCGACGTTGACGATTTCGAACGAATTTGCTATCATTTGCCGTTCACAAATATGGCCAGAAAAGCTCAGGCGCAACTGTTTAGGGCAGCAGGGATCAAACGCCCCAGCGATGCGCAAATTGATGAAAAAGTGGCGCAAACGCTTGGCTACAACCGTTTAACCGGAAATTGCTACACGGCTTCGCTGTACGAAGGCTTTGCTTGCTTGTTAGATACGTGTGAAGCAGATTTGAGTGGAAAACGTATCGGTTTTTTCAGTTATGGGTCTGGTTGCATGGGCGAGTTTTTCAGTGGTGTCGTACAGGACGGGTATCGGGCTCATCTCTTTGCTGATAATCATAAGGCTTTGCTCGACAACCGTTTGGAATTGTCGTATCAAGCTTACGAAGACATCTTCAACCTGAAGGTGCCGGAAGATGGCTGGGAGTATGTGTTTGCGCAGTATCGGACCGGACCCTTTCGGTTCGGCGGTGTCAGTGACCACAAGCGTCATTACGAGGAAGTCGAATGAAGGCAATTGCGCCCGGAAAGCTAATTCTGAGCGGCGAGCACTCCGTTGTATACGGACGCCCGGCGATTGCCATGGCCATTGATCGCAGTGCCCAAACCATTGTTGGACCGACAAATTCGCCTCTCGTTTCCTTCGATCTCGATAATTTAGACTACTCAGAATCATTCACGTATCGGGCGCTGAACGACTTGTCGAAGCGCGTCGGCGACAGTTATCGGCAATTTCTCGATGGATCGCTGGGCATTCGCGATGTGTTGTTGAAACCGGTCGACCTTTTTCAATATGCGTTCATCATGGTGCTGGATGGGTTGCATGAGAAGTTCGAGCATGGTCTGAATGTTCGCATGGTCTCAAATATCCCAATGGGATGCGGAATGGGCTCCTCTGCCGCAACCGTATTGAGCGAATTACGCGCCGTCGGCCATTACTTTCGTGTCGATTTTAAGCCCGACTGGCACTATCGCTATAGCCTCGAAGCGGAAAACCTACAGCATGGGCGTGCCAGCGGAGTGGATTCTTACATTTCGCTTTACGGGGGCTGTGCCCGCTTTCAAGAGGGCGAAGCGACTCGGCTGCCATTGCCGCGCTGGCCCATGTTTTTGGTCCAAACCGGCATGCCGGAGACGTCGACTGGTGAATGCGTTTCGCACGTTGAGAACGAATTTGCATCAAGCGGAATATGGGATGATTTCGAGGGCGTCACTGACGAATTGGGGCAGACCATCGGTGGCGTAGAGCTCGAAGGTATCCAGCGTGCGATTCGTGCCAATCATCGCCTTCTGGTTCGTATTGGTGTTGTCCCAACTGCAGTTCAAAACTTTGTGAGTGCGGTTGAAGCAGATGGCGGGGCTGCGAAAATTTGTGGTGCTGGAGCCGTTGGTGGAAACGCAGGCGGTATCGTACTCGTCGTTTCCGAAACGCCGCCTGAGGCCATCTGTAAAGCCTATGGTTATGAAATTGTTACCGTCCGTGGCGAGCCTCTCGGTGCGCGAATCGTCGATTAATGCGACCTTACGGACGGTCACGGCCGTGCGCGATACATCGCGTTCAAAGAGTTGAGCCGCTTGAATGAGAATCAAACCCGTATCCAGTTCTGCGCCAGGCAGCCTGATGTTGATGGGTGAACATGCCGTATTGCGCAATCATCTTGCCATTTGCGCCGCCATCGACCACCGCTTGACGGTGGAGCTTCATCCAATTCAAGAACGTGTCTGTGTGATTGACTCTACATTGCAAAAGGGCTCTTTCGTATTCGAGGCCCTGCCGGAGACTGGCCCGCTGCATTTTGTGACGCAATGCATACGTGAGCGCTTTGACCTTGCGAATGAAGGCGGTTTGAAAGTGCACATTCGTTCCGGTTTACCCACAACCGTGGGCTTGGGATCCTCGGCTGCGGTTGTGGTCGCGCTCATGCACGGCCTCGCGCTTGCACAGGGCCGGACGGAAGATCTGAAGTCGTTGCAACAGGCTTCGCTGGCCGTGATTCAAGCGGTGCAGGGGCGCGGCTCTGGAGCCGATGTGGCTGCAAGCGTCGCTGGCGGATGTGTGGCCTATCGTATCGAGCCCTTCGCCATGCGTCGCTATGCCGCTGTGCCCCCTCTGACCGTCTTCTATTCCGGAGCCAAGCGTCCCACCGTGGAGGTGGTGGCCGAGGTCGACGCCCGTGCGGCGTTAGAGCCTGACCATTACGAGGCTCTGTTTGCGGAGATGGACGCCCTCAGCGTCACGGCAGAGTCGGCGCTTGAAGGTGAGGACTGGGTGCAGCTGGGGCTTTTGATGACAAAGGGACAACGACTCATGGCGGCAATTGGTGTTAGCAATGATCGGTTACGTGAAATGCTTGAAGCACTTGGCCGTGCTGAAGGCGTTTTTGGTGCCAAAATTTCCGGTTCCGGTTTAGGCGACTGTGTGGTCGCGCTGGGCCAGACGCCGGGTGACGTCTTGCGTGAGGATCGTGTTTATGTACAGCTTTCGCCGAACGGTGTTTCTGGAGAGGTGTTATGCGTATAACGCGTGAAGATGTGGTTTCGCAGCTCTTGGCCGGCGCATCGGATCGCCCTGTAGAATCTGCCGACGTTTACGCACCTGCGAACATTGCACTATGCAAATACTGGGGCAAGCGTTGCTCTGAACTAAACTTACCTGTAACAGGGTCACTCTCCTTGTCGTTGGGCAGCTATGGTTCGCATCTTCGAATGTCACGCATGACGGAAGCAACGACAGATCGCGTCACCCACAACGGTGTTGCTTTGTCTGCAGATACCGCTTTCGTGCGAACGCTCACAGCGTATCTGGATCTGTTTCGAGCCGGCGCCTATTTCAACATCGAAACACGAAACACCATTCCAACCGCAGCAGGCTTCGCCTCATCGGCATCAGGCTTTGCCGCAGCAGTACGTGGCTTGGACACCTTGATGGGGTGGGCTTTGTCGCCGCAGGCCTTGTCGAGTTTGGCTCGGCTGGGGAGTGGAAGTGCTTGCCGGTCCGTCTACGATGGATTGGTGGAGTGGGACGTGGGGTCGTCCGAAGACGGTATGGATTCTTTCGCGACGCCGTTACGTGATCAATGGCCGGACCTGCGCATTGGGTTACTGGTTTTAACCGATAAAACCAAACCCATTGGGTCGCGACAGGCGATGCAACATACGGTCGATACATCACCGCTGTATCGTGCGTGGCCGGAGACGGTTGCGAGCGATCTGGCAACGATCAAAGCGGCCATAACAGAACGTTCATTTGAGCGCTTGGGGCAGGCGGTTGAAGGGAACGCAATGGCGATGCATTCCACCATGTTTGCGGCCCGACCCAGTGTGATTTATTGGACGCCTGAGACGGTGGCAACGATTACCCGTGTTCGCCAACTGCGCGACGAGGGCCTCATGGTATATTGCACAATGGATGCCGGTCCCAACGTGAAACTACTTTTTCTGCACGCGTCGCAGGAAGCGATCGAAGCGGCCTTCCCAGACGTTGTCGTCACGAACGCCTACAACGGTGACGTATAATATTCGACGCTCTTTCCGATAAGCGCTTGCATTCATTCGCACAGCGTATTAGTTTGGCCGGATACACATTAGGAGTTTTGACTTGCCCAAAGATGATTCAATCGAATTAAACGGCCTTGTCGTCAAGGTTTTGCCTGCGACAATGTACAACGTGCGTCTGGAAAACGGACACGAAGTGCTCGCCCATATTTCCGGAAAAATGCGCAAGAATTTCATTCGCATCACGACGGGTGATAAGGTGACACTTCAGATGTCGCCTTACGATTTGACCAAGGCGCGTATCACCTACCGCCATCGCACCTAATCGATCTGTCTCCGATCTTGGTCTGATTAGCTGGGCTGATTAGCTGGTCTCGGCTGCGCACGGGTT
>JAPKCZ010000747.1 GCA_028822745.1 Kiritimatiellia bacterium
TGTACATACATCCGAGTGGATTGCTGGTTTCGCCGTCTGGATCGGAGGGTGTTTGCATCTGCCCGTCGTCTGTAAAGTCGCGACCCTACCTGTGATGCGGCCGCTGGATCGTGCCATTCCTTTCCGTCGGCGTCTTGCGACACTGCGTACGCGATGCGAGTTCATGGCGCAAAACGAGGCCCAGGCCGATGAGTTGCGTTCGACCGGTATCGACGCGGCGCGCATACGCGTGATTCCTAATAGCGTGACTATCCCGGATGTGTCGCAACGTGAGCCGGACGGTAATCTTGTCCTTTTTGTCGGCAACCTGACGCAGATGAACGCCCATAAAGCGTTTGACGTGTTATTTGATGGGTGGGCAGAGCTTGTGTCGCGTTGTCCCGATGCGCGTCTTGTTGTGGCTGGCGCGGGTGAGTCATCCGAGTGGGAAGCACGGCTTGAAGCGCGAAACGCACGTGCGTCGGTTGAATTTCTAGGCCGTGTTGACAATGTCGATGACTACTACCGCCGTGCGGCCGTCTTTGTTTTGCCCTCGCGCCAAGAGGGACTGTCGAACGCCTTGTTGGAGTCGCAAAGTTGGGGCGTGCCGGCCGTTGTTTCCGATATTCCTGGCAATGTCGGCGTTGTGACAAATGGTGAGAATGGTTTCGTCGTGTCGGTCGATGACGTGAGTGCGTTGGCGGACGGAATGGAAACGCTTTTGAAGGATGACGCCAAGCGTGATGCGATGGGGCGTAAGGCTCGTGAGCGTATGGAACGTGGTTTTAACATCGCAGCAATTGCACAGACTGTGGAATCAACGTATGAGTGTCTGGTGGCCGACGCCGTGGCATAAACATTTTCCGTGTAGCCGGGATTTTGGAGGATAGAAGATATGCGGGATGAATCGATTACTTTTTCGTTTGGTGAAAACTGGAGCGATTTCGTTACGGGCGTGAATGCCGAGATTATGGAAGGCGCGCGTCAGGATCTAGAAGCCTGGTTGGATAAAGAGGATGTCGCAGGAAAAACCGTTCTCGATATCGGTTCCGGCTCCGGAATTCATTCAAGTGCGTTGTTGGCGCTGGGTGCATCGCGTCTGCGATCCTTCGATTACGACCCCCACAGCGTTAGCGCAACGCGCAAGATGTATGAAAGCGCAGGGAAACCCGATAACTGGGAAGTTTCCGAGGGGTCTGTGCTTGATAAAGAATTTGTATCAAGTCTGGGTACTTACGACCTTGTGTATTCGTGGGGCGTGTTGCATCACACAGGGTCGATGTGGGAAGCCATTGAGAACGCGATTTCCTGCGTCAAACCTGGCGGCAAATTCTTTATCGCGCTTTATGCCGCTGGACCACGTTTCGAGGCGGATCTCGCGCTCAAGCAGAAGTACAACGCAGCATCCCCGCAGGGAAAGCGAATGATGGAGTATCGTTGGATAGCGAATCTCATGCATCAGCGCCTGATGGCGGGCAAAAATCCTTTTGGGTGGAACGAAAAGCGCATTCGCGGCATGAACGTGTATCACGACCTTGTTGATTGGCTTGGCGGGTTGCCGTATGAAGTCGCCAGCGAGGATGAGACCGTTGTGTTCTGTCGCACGCGGAATCTGGTTCTCGATCGCATCAAAGTGTACGGCGAGGGTGCGTGTAACATCTTTGTCTTCAGTATGCCCGACAACCAGGGCTGAGACCAATCTGATCTGAGG
>JAPKCZ010000078.1 GCA_028822745.1 Kiritimatiellia bacterium
CACGAATAGTGCGATACGGACCGGGCGTTGTGTTAGCGAGAGCGTCCACACCATGTCCCGTGGCGTTGCCAAGTCCTGATCGAACGCTGCCCGCAGCGGCTCCGGCGCCAGCGTGAAATCATTCAGGTCCCAGACAATGCGAATAAAGAAGCGTTCGGTGCTCTGGTCGACATGCTGGTCGAGTTCCAGTATGTTGCCGCCGCGCGCATGAATCCACGACGATATAGCGGCGACGTGGCCTGTACGGTCCGGGCAATGGGCGACAAGTGTTGCTAGATTCGTGCTGCTCATGGGCTTTAGCCTGTTTGCGGGTTTACGGGCGGACGAGATAATATACGTCAATATCCACGTCAAAATCGAGTGTGTCTGAGAGAAAAATGGATTTCAACTGCGGGTTGTCCTGAAATGGCGTGAGCGTCAGCTGCATTTCCGTCAGTGGGGGCGTATCCACAATGGGTGGCGCCTTGGCGCGGAGCCAAACCCATGCCGCACCTCGAATACGCTTGCCGACGGGAAGGTCATCCGACTCACTTTTTGTGATCTCAAATTCGTGCAAGGACAAGGCTTCTTCGTAAGGTGCAATTTCAGCCAGTGTCGGAGGCGTCGAGCGCGACAGTAGTTTCGCTGTAACTTGGTGCGTCTTAACCGCGGGGCGCTCCATGCGCAAAAGTTGATACGCAAGTGCGCTCTTCTTGATGGCGTCCGAAGTTAAAGCCCTGTCATAAAAGGCCAGGCCTTCAATCGTGCCTATCCAATTCGGCCTGGCCTTTGACCTGTCTCCGATGAATAGGGAGGCCGGCTTCCAGGTGCTGAAATCCCCTTGGAAAGGGTCCGCTTGCATGACCTGTTCGCCATTGCGATAGGCGGTAAGTCGCCCGGGTGCGTAGGTGACAGCAACGTGCGTCGTTTCGTTGGTGTCCAGTGTCATCAGTGATGCCCGCACGCGGGAGTTAGGCACGCCGGGTTGTGACGAACGCATCTGAAAAACAAGTTCGCCCTTTTGTTGATAGAGCGTGAAATTACCAGCGCCACGGCGATTTGAGAGTGATACAACACGGGCTAGGCCCTCTTTGTCGACGTTCTGGCTGGTAAGGGTTAATTCAAGCGTGAACTCCCCGCTCTCTTTTAGGGGTCCCGACAGATCGTCGTTCGGGGCGATTGATTTGAACGCACCACCAAAGGTGTCCATTGCGCCATGGTGGGTGTAGCGTGCAATGCCGCGAGCATCGACACGTCCGTGAAATGCCTCCGGCAGAACCATCTTTCGCGTTTGCCAAGCCCATATGCAACTGGAACGGTCCACGGGCCAACGTAGATTCGCCAGCGGCAAGTCCGTCGGTGGCATGGGGTTCGGTTGCTGCGCGCGATCGCGGATGCCTGTGATGTGAAGTGTGTCATCCTGTGCGAGGGGAGTAGCCAAGGTAGCGAGCAGTTCCCTGCCGTCGGCGCTGAGCTGTGGTGATGTAACAGCGATGCCCGAGGCAAGAGAGAGTTTCAGGTTGTCGACATTCACGGGTTCATTAAATCGCAACCAGAGGGTCGTTGCATCGCGCAGGGTAGCGCGCTCAGCATGCGGGGGCTCGGGTTCTCGAACCGTGACAACGCCGCGCAATTTCGTGTGCCCTTTTTGGGCCGATACAGCGTAGCGGCCAGATTGTGTGTAGCGGTGTGAGGGTGTATCGCCTTCCGTCCCGTCCCCGTAATCCCATTTCCATGATCTGCCCTGCTTCGCGTCGAACCGAGCATCGCTGAAATTGATGTTGAGCGGCGCTTCTCCGCTGTACGGACCAAAATCAAGGGGTGCCAAGTAAACATCCGGATAGCGATCGGTTTTCGAGTCAAAGGTGTATCGGACTGGATTATCACGTACATCTAAGGTGTCCGGGTCGATTTTGGCCACGAAAATGTCGTAGTCGCTGTTGAAGTGGTCGTGCTGGTCGGGCGATGCACCAAAGGCAAGCAGTCGTCGGCAGCTGGAGGTCATTGGGAAATAGACATAGCCGCGGTCCTTGGGCATGCGAGCGTCGTGCTTCTCGAGGAGGGTGTACAGCTGCGACGTCGCCAGATCTACACGGGCGATTGGGCCGCCGGCGCCATTCATGCGGAATCCCCAGCGCCCGTCATGGGTGAAATAGGATTCGCAGCCGTCAAGTCGTGGACCTGTCAATCGAATGGTTTTGGTCGTACGGTCAAACGGGTGAAAATGATATCGGTCGCACGCGTAGTTTAGCAAAGGGCTGAGTAGATGGTATTTTCCGTTGCGGGTGAGGGCCGGGGTTGATTTCCCGGTCGTCATTGAATACACGCGCGATTGTCCGTCGCGGTCGATGTAAACGAAACGATCAGTGTTCAGCCAGACAGCGCCTCTGTTTCCTACGCGCGCGCTTATGGCATCATCAATGATCTTGCGATTATTACGTCCGTTCGGCTGGATCGCGTACATGGGTATGACCTCCTGCCTCGGCGGTTCTTTGTATCCGATTGTTTCAGGGTAGCTGAGGTAAAGGATGGTTTTTCCGTCCGGGGAGATGTGCGGGCAAAAATGGTCGCGTCCTTTCTCGTCCGGTGTGAGTTGTCGCAGACCGGAGCCGTCCAGTTGACGCGTCCAGATGCGCCAACGCCCGGTGCGGTTGCTTTCCCAAACCAGAAACCCTTTTCCGTTTTTTGCAATCTGTTGCCAGTCGGCGTTTTTGGGTTCAGCGCTCGCCTTGCTTGGGTTACAGAAGGGCAGGGTACAGAGGAGTGTGATTAGTAGAAGGTGTGTACGTCGTTGGATGTCGTGAGAAAACATAAGCAATTCTTAACGGTGTTCGGATTCATGTGTGAGACGCCGTTTCAGGCAGGGGGCGCTGATTGCGCCAGCGTTTGGGTGAAAAGAGATAATTCGTCTGCGGGCAGATGCCGCGTGTTTTCGGTGCCAGGAAAGGTCCGGTCGCGCACGGCGGATGCGTAAGCCTGCAATGCCGCCGTTGCGGGTGTTTCGACATCGACAAAGCGGTGATTGTGCCGAAAGTCGAACGCATGAAAACCAAGGGCATCGAGCAGGATCAACACTTGCCCGTCCGTGTACCGACCTGCGCCGATGCCGATCGTCGGGATCGTCAATTTCAGGGAAACGGCTTTGGCGACTTCTTCTGGGATCAACTCAAGCACCAGGCACCACGCACCAGCTTGTTCCATTTCTATAGATTGCTGCACCAGGGTTAAGGCGGTGTCGGCGTTCCGGGCTTGCAGCGCCTTTTTCTCGTGAATCTGGGGCAACAATCCTAGATGCGCGCAAACATCGATCCCCGCCGCGGCAAGTCGCGACACAACCTCAGGTTTGAAGCCTTCCAGTTTGACCCCGTCGGCACCCGCATCGATCAGTGTCTTTGCATTGGCGAGGGCTGATTCGGGCGAGTCACAGGTTCCGTATGGAAGGTCCGCAAGAATGTAGGACGACGTCGCTCCCCGGCAGACGGCACGCAGATGGTGCGTTATGTCATTCAGCGTGACCTCTTTCTCTGAGGCATAGCCAAGCACGTATGTACCGACACTGTCGCCGACAAGAATCAATTCGATGCCAGCCGCATCCACCCAACGTGCCGTGGGGTAGTCATAGCAGGTAATGGCGCAGATGGGCCGTCCCTCTGTCTTGCGCTCTTGTATGTCAGCGGCGTTCATACGTATGGACTCGGCGATTGCTTGGATTCGCATTCCTTTTCTGCGTCATTTCAGCCGCGCTTCGGCCGATATGAACATTGCTTTTAATAGCATTGATGGGCCTGTATTGTCTATGCTGGTCTTAGAGGACGCCACATGCCAAGACATCCGAAAATCCCCATTTTCATTCTGTGCATCATTGCCATACGCCTCTGCCCTGGCGCGTCGCTGGGTGGTGTTCTGACGAACGTGGCACACACGGTTTTTCCCGTCGGCTTCAGTGGCGAGGGGTGCGTCGAGATGCATTTGCGATCGCTGGGCTCAGCGTATCGGGCTGCAGATGTGTTCCGCGAGAGTGGTCTTGATCCCGCCTTGGGGCGCGGCGTGGATGTGGAGAAACTCGCAAAGGCATTGCCGCGTCTGGGTTATTCTCTGCCAGACAGCGTTTTACGCGTGGGGCGTCGCAAACTTGGGGCATTCCTCGCACAGCAATGGGCCAAGATGGATGCCGATCTCGCTGCCGGAACGCCTTGGCTCGTTCGGCTGGCTCCCGACGTCGAAAACCACGTGCTGGGCTTTGTTGTTGTCGTCGGGCTGGATACCAACCAACAGGCGGTGGTCTACCATGATCCAATCCGGGCCGACGGGGCTTTCCAAAGCATTTCAGTGGCGGATTTCGAAAAGCGTTGGGTTTTTAAAGCGGGATTCCGGCGATATTCCGTTTTTGGCATTCCGATGCGAAATAATGTCTCGGCGCCTCATACGATCGCGACGTCGCGGAGAACTGTGACTCGCATGGATTGCGCCGTGCATGTACGAGCGCTTGTGCCGCGGCTGCCAGGCTCTGCCTTCGACATCGACGTTGCGCCACCTTTTGTGATCATCAGCGATCAGTCGCACCGACGCATCAAGCAGCAGATGCGCGACGTGGTCCGTCCTGCGCTGCAACAATGGCGGACTCAGTTTTTTGCGAATGATCCTGATCACGTCGTTGAGGTCTGGCTGTTTCGTGATGCGAAAAGCTACATGAAACATATCCCGGACCTGTTTGGCCACGAGCCGGCAAGCCATTTGGGCTATATGTCGCCCGAGCACAACGCGCTTATTGTAAATATGGCCAGTGGGGTCGGTGCGCTGCGGCACGAATTAGTGCATCCGTTTGTACGTGCGAACATCGCGACGTGCCCGACTTGGTTTGATGAAGGAATGGCATCGCTTTATGAACGCTGCGACGAACGTGGCGATGTGCTGCGCGGTCTACCCAACTGGCGCTTGATCTTATTACAGAAGGCGATCAAAGAGCACGAAACACTCCCGCTGGAACAGCTTTTTGCACTCGAGGCTCTGCCGTTTTACAACGATCCACTCGGCGTTCACTACGCCCAGTCGCGCTATCTGTTCCTGTACCTTCAGGAGCGTGAACTCTTGCAGGCGTTTTATGCGGCATTTGAATCGGCGGATCCGAGCGAGCGCTCAAGTGAACGTATTTTGCTCGCCACTGTTGACGGCGATGACCTGCAGACTTTTCAGCGACATTGGGAGGCGTATGTGATGGCGCTACGTTTCCCTTAGGGGGGAATGGCACTTAGCTGACGGGGTTTGGGAGTGTGTGGGTGTGTGGGTGAGTGGGAGAAAAGTTGGAAACGGACCTCTTACCTTTAGGGGGCCGTCGCATCTGAAATGCAGTACAGGAAGCGCTCTCCGCGCAAGTACAGGTCGGATCCCGCCAGCGCGGGTGAAGCACTGAAGGCATCGTCCAGACGATTCAGGGCTAGCCGCTTTGGTGGCGAGGCCGTGTCATACACGGAAACGACGCCATCGCGTCCGGTGAGATAAATACGATTGGACGCTGCCACCGGTGATGCGAAAAGTTCTCGCATACCAAACAGTCGAATGGGGTCATGTCGTGGTTCGCCGGACAGCGCATTGAGTCCGCTGAGTACGTTGTGGTTATGGCGCAAGAAATAGATCGTCCCTTTGTACAGCAGGGGGGAGGGCACGTAAGGCGTTAAGCGCTTGGTCGACCAGGCAAGGTGATCTGTCGTCGTGATGTCCCCCGTCGCACCGGCGACGCGAATCGCCAGCAGGGCCTGCCAGTCGTAACTATTTGCAGCGTAAAGCAGGCCGCCTCCGTAAACAGGGGTGGCAACAACGTTGCGCGAAAGCCCATCGCAAGACCAGATTTCCTTGCCCGTATCAAGACGGTAGGCCCGCACACGCCCGGTGGCGGCGATGACGACTTGGGGCGGGTCGACATCAGCGATAATCACAGGGGAAGACCACGATGTGTTGACGTCGCGCAGGGTTTTCCAGCGCTGCTCGCCCGTCTTCGTGTCAAAGGCGGCGATGAATGACTGTCCTTCATGGTCCCATGCGACGACAAGCGTATCGCCGTGTAAGGCCGGCGATGAGCCTTCGCCATGGGCATGGCGTGTCTGCATCGTGCCGAGCTGCTGTTGCCAGAGTTGCTTGCCTTTCATATTAAGCGCAAAGAGGCCCTGTGATCCGAAATGGGCATAGATACGTTCGCCGTCGGTGCACGGCGACGCAGCGGCGAGGCTGCCTGTATAATGTCCGCCTTCATGCGGGATGGCTGTTTTTACTTCGGTGCGCCAGGCCGTCTCGCCAGTATGGCGATTGATCGCAAGCACAGCATGTGCATAGGCGCGCCGCACGGGAACGTTGTCGTGTGCGCCTTCCACGTCGGCGTGACGAGGCGCAAACGGTTTGCCGACGGGGTCGGCGGTGGTGAGATAGACAAAATCACCCCAAACAATGGGGGTGGCGTGTGATTTTCCGGTGAGTGGATGTTTCCATCGGACGTTCTGGCTTTCTGACCAGGTCGTGGGTGGTTCAGCCGTGTTGGAGGTCCCTGTGTTGAACGGTCCTCGCCACTGCGGCCAAAAGGAATTCGCATCAGCGCGTAAATCGGGTGACCAGCCCCATACACACGAAATCAGCAGCACTGTCGCGCAGCCAAGTCCAAAGTCGGGTCGCCCGATCATTCTTGGCCTAGGCCGTGCGAGCTGCATCAGCTACTGCCTGTGCCTGCATGGATAATTCGGCGGCGAGAAATGCATGTTCTTGCGTCATTGCCTTTTCGGTACGGTTCAGAACGTCCAGAATCAGTTCGCCGAAGAAGGGGTAGCCGATCTTGCCCTGGCATTCGATTTCCTTCTCCGATTCGCCATCGACGAGGAATATGCGGTTGCCGGACGTTTCGCGGGCGACGTCGAGGTATTTCCGGATTTCGATCGTTCCTTTGGTTCCGAGCACAAAACTGCGTCCGTCACCCCAACCACGCAGACCACCCGGGTTGAACCAGTCCAGGCGGCAGTAGCAGGACGCACCGGTGTTGAGTGTTAGTGAGGCTTCGCCGAAGTCTTCCAGTTCGGGTGTGTCGGGGTTGCCGAAGTTTTCGACGCGAGCGAAATTCACCTTGCCGGATGTGGCTCCCGTGTAGTTCAAGAACTGTTCGAACTGATGTGAGCCGATGTCGGTCAGAATCCCGCCGTATTTATTTTTCTCGAAAAACCAGTCGGGTCGCGAAGGCGCGTTCAAATTATGTGGGGCCATGATCAAGACTTGCAAGACATCACCGATGACGCCCTGCTCGATAAGCTTGCCGGCGTACCAACTTGACTCGTTTGACAGGCGTTCACCGAAATAGACCATGTATCGGCGGCCTGTCTCCTTCACTTTTGCGCGCGCTAGGTCGAGCTGCTCGAGCGTCGTGAAAGGAGACTTATCTGTGAAATAGTCCTTGCCCGCGTCAAGGGCCTGCAGGCCCACGTTGCAGCGCTCGCTGGGTATGGCCGCGGAGGTGACGAGTTGAATGCTGTCGTCTTCGAGAATGTCTTCGTAGCGCGATACAATTTTTGCATCTGGATAGGATTTTGGAATGTTGCCCAGCTTCGCGGGGTCCGGTTCGTAGATATACTTCAGCGTTCCCCCTGCGTCGGCCAGGCCGCCGATTTGACCGAAAATGTGACCGTGATCGAAGTGTGTTGCTGCAAAATTGAACTCGCCTGGCGCGACGACCTTTTTGGTCACTGCGGCTACCGGTGCATAATTCATTCCGTCGCGTGATGTTACATCAGATGCCATAAGTGTGTTCCTTGGTTGAGGCGTCTAGACCCATTCGTCAATTGTCGTGCTGACAAAGGAGG
>JAPKCZ010000079.1 GCA_028822745.1 Kiritimatiellia bacterium
CATTCATCGTATCGACAGGTGTTGCTTGGCTTTCTTTCGTGTTCTTTGAATCATTTTTCTTGAAAATCGGAAGAAAACACCAATACGGGGCGAATAAATCGTTGGAGGCTTCCGCGACAAGCGCCGCCTCTCAGCCCTGACGTTGGGAATTCTGTAATGCAGCAAAGGACTATGAACCTGTTCTCGCATGGAAGAACCGTTCTTCAATGGGGTAAGTCTGCCCCGCACGCGATTTAAAAGGCCGAGCCCCGTAACAATTGCCGCAAACGGCTTCATCGTGCCGACAATGGAGGTCTTGCACCGCGAGACGGGTCAACCCCATTGGGCTCTGAACCCAGAACCCCGAACGTAGAACCGAGCGCCTCGCTCGCATTGACACGACAGCGATTGTTGTGTGAAAATTCAGACATGAAAACGATCACCCTTACAGAAGAAGCCTATCAGCGCCTTGGGGCGTGGAAAGAGTCCCCTAAAGACTCTTTTTCGAAGGTTGTAGAGCGTGTTGTCCCTTCGAGGGGAGCGCTACACAGTGTCATGACGGCTTGGGAGTCCCTGCCGCCTTTGTCGGAAAAGCAGTTCGATGCCATTCAGACAGGCTTGCGGGAGTTCAATGACTGGGGTGCTCAGAAACGTCCATGGACTACCCGGCCGACACAACCTTTTGGTTGATCTATGGCTCGAACGCGGTCGCCCTGGGGACGCCATACGATTTGTGTCACAAAATAGCGGCGCCGTCGTGGGGCTTCCCTGGATGGCCAAGGCTGAATTTCTGCGCGGCGCTGTGATCGCGGGTCACATGCATGATGAGGTCCAGACTTTCCTTGATGTATTTATCGTCGTCTGGCCGACGGAAGAGACGCTGCGTCGGTACGCAACCTTGTACGGAGAATTGCGAAAAACAAACAAGCAAATCGGCCCAAACGATTTATGGATTGCCGCCGCCGCGTTAGAGCGGGACCTGCCCCTGCTGACGCGTAATGCCGGAGAATTCTCCCGAGTCCAAGGCTTGACCCTGATGGACTACTCGTCCCCGAAGAGTTGAACCAAGAACCCAGCACCCATCCGTTCATGGTTCCTCGTTGACCGTTCTTCGTTGGAATCGAGACTTGCCTGCCGTCTTGTCTCGGCGTAGCTCGCAGAGCGCAGGAAGGACCCAGAACGTAGAACCGAGTTGTCACCACGAAGATACGAAGGTCACGAATGGAGTGGGGCGTTCAACGAAGCACCTCGCACCAAGCACGTAACAGGTAGAACCCAGCACCCAGAACGTAGAACCCCGAACGCAGCACCCCGCACTTCTTACCAGCCTGAACCGTCCGGAGAGATGTTGTTGAATTTGATGCTGTAGCGTGGTTCCGCCATCATATCGTGTACCGCGTCGCGCCATGTCGCGTAGTGTTCGGTTTCCTTGTGGCGGCCGACATCATCCTCGGACTGATAGACTTCAACCAATACGAAACGGGACGGGTCGTCTTGCTGTTGTATAAAGTCGAATCGTGCGATGCCTGCTTCGAGGCGACTGTTTGAGGCGTTGTTTTCGGTTGCTTGGATGAAGGCGTCGATGCACTCGGGTTTGATGTGAAGAAAAACGTGGGCAATAAACATGGGTCATCTCCTTATTGGCGTTGGTGAGAGTGTAGCGACTATTGGCAATCGGCCAAGTCGCATTCGGAAAACTTAGGCGGATTCGGCGTGGTCTCGGTCGCTTTTTGTGGGCAGAACAAAAAGCAGCATCGCGGTGGCGGCAAGAATGAGCGCCGTTCCGATCCATCCCACTTGCTGGAGCGTGAGTACGGCCAATGCGGCGTATGCGGCTTGCGGGGCGATGATGCCGCGTAGCCCGGTAAGAAAGGTGTGTACGCCCATATAGTCGGCGGTTTTGTCGGGTGGTGCATAACGCGTGACCCAAAGCGACCAGGCAATTTTGCCACCGCCGGTGGCAATGCCAAACAAAAGACTGCCCGTAATGATGCAGATCATGTTCGGGATAAAGAAAAACACGATGCTGGCGGCAAAAATCAGGTTGATCGTCAATCGCAACACCACAAAATGCATATGATCGAAGAGGCGTCCCCACAGCCGTGTGGAGAGCAGGCGCCCTGCTTCGGGCACGGCGACCGTCAAGATGAGGACGAGACCTGCAGAGTGACCCAAGCCGCGATCAGTGGACGCGAGGTATTCGACGCGTAGGGGAATGGTGGCAAGGTTGCCGATGCCGAGCAGCATCTGGCCCATGCACAGATAGCCAAACATGCGGTTTTCCCACATCAGACGCATTGAACTGAACGGAGAAGCGTGGTGGCGTGAGCGTGGGACAGGTTGGGTGGGGATGCGCCATACCGCTGCAGCCGCGCCCAAGCACAAGAGCGACATCAGGATGAAGATGGGGCGAAAGCGTTCGATGTCGTCGCGAATAACGAAACTGATCAGGAGGCTGATGCAAAGCGCAACGGCCGCGGAAACGATCACCACTTGACTGAAAACACGACCGCGTGCCGTGGATGGCACGTTCTGTTCCCAGATGGCGGTGATCAGCGGAGCGGCGGCTGTTAGGAGCGGAATGCCTGCCAGGACGCCCAGCATGAAGACGTTCAGCGTTGGTGCGAAGGCGGCCAGGCAGAACCCGGGTGCGGCCGTCATGAAGAGGACGCTTGCCGCCCTGTTGACGCGAATGCCCCATCGGGCGATGAGCATCACGACCAAGGGGCCAAACATGAGACCAATGGTCGCGCCTGAAGCAAGCAGCGCTTTTTGCCAGTCCTGGGCATTGAAAAATTGGAGGGCCACGATGACGCCGAGCCCAGAACCGCCAAACGTTGCCCCAATGGGCTCCGTACAGCAGGCCCGTATCATGTCGAACCGTTTCGTTTTCTGCAGAAGCGCGTTCTGTGTGTCTGGCGGGGTTGTCAAAGAGGCGACTCGGTCTAGGTGATTATGTGATCCTGATGCGCCGCGAGGCACGCGGGAACGGAAACGCTATCAGAACCGACCATAAACAGGAAGGCTTATGCCGCGCATCCAACGGCGGCGCGCCAGGGGAGAGAGACGTTTGGTTGTGAATCCTGACTATCCTGTCCATCGATGTGAATGGTTTTTTTTTCAGGTCTGGAATGAGAAGGTTTTAATATCGAGGTCGTCGTTCTACGTTCAGCGTTTGAACCGATCCCGATCAGTGGGAGACAAGAACCAAGAACGGGCTTCCTCCTTCGCGCTCCGCGCTACGGTCGACAAGTCGGCGTTCGGGATTTCAACGAAGAACCAAGAACGAGGAACCACTTTTTTTACTATGCAAAACGGCGCAAATGTGGCTTTCTTGCTGGCTATGACGATTAACAATAGCGACACGATTCTTTTTCAGGGCGACTCCATCACCGATGCGGGGCGGCGTCGTGATTTTGGAAATGATTCTATACCGGCCAATGCCATTGACGCATTGGGGTGGGGGTACGCCGGCGATATCGCTAGAGCGTTGCTGGCCGACTTTCCGCGGCATGCATTGCAGATACACAACCGTGGCATTTCAGGAAATCGTGTCACGGACGTGCGCGATCGCTGGCAGACAGACTGTTTGGATCTTAAGCCCGACATACTTTCCGTATTGATCGGTGTCAACGACACTTGGCATGGCGCCGCCAAGGGCACACCTGAAAATGGTGTCGGAGTAGACGCCTTCGATCGCATCTATCGGCAGCTGCTCGCCGATACCCGCGCGGCCCTGCCTGACGTGCGCCTTGTCATCTGTGAACCGTTCACGACGGAGGCAGGTGCTGTACTAGAGCTCAACTTTCACCCCGATATTGATGAACGTCGTGCCTGTATAAAATCGATCGCGCAGGATATTGGCGCTATCTTTGTTCCCTTTCAGAACCTTTTTGATCGCCTATCCGATACCGCCACACCCGCCTACTGGGCCCCCGACGGCGTCCACCCGTCCCCCGCCGGCCACCTCATGATGTCCCGTTTCTGGGTTGAGAAGGTTTTCGGCGAATAGTATTAATGATGCGCTTCGCCCGCCCTCAGTCGTTATGATTTCGACTGGGATAGACTGTAACTTCGATCGCGATGCCACGTGCTCGCATACGACATGAAATTAGAGTACTCATCCACCCCAGTTCGTTCGAATGCTTTGGCAGCCATGGTTGTTGGCGTGATCACCGTGGCTGTCGTCGTTGTTTTTCTTGTGAAATTGCAATCGCTTCTTGCCTGGCGTTATACGTCAGATCTGTTCATATACGATCAGGCAATGAGCGAGACGTTGAAGGGCAATATTGGTGTTGAGTACACCTATGGGAATGTCTTCGGGGGCCACGCTTATTTTGTTCTGTTTTTGCTCCTGCCGTTGAAATGGTTACTGGGACCTTACTGCGCGCATGCACTACTAGCGCTGAGCCCATTGGTCTTTGGAGTGACTGCGGCTGTGCTGCTAAAGAATACGTACGGGAAGGGCGCACCGCGAGCTTACTCTCTGGCGTCTTTAGGGGTTTTCTTGCTGACCTATGGAATTTGGCAAGGTCTGCACGAGAGGGTTTACGGCTTTCATCCGGATGTTCTGTCAGGCTTTCTTTTGGTGGCCTATACATCTCTGCGCGTTATGCCGCGTGATGGGTCCCTTGAGCGACGTGGCTGGCTCAAGCAAGCGTCGTGGGCTCTTGTTCCGCTTCTGCTCTTTCTGTTGCTGAAGGAGGAAATGATTTTTCTAGGGATCATTTATTTCGGCGTTGCTGCAATCTTTCGTCGTAGCGTAAATGATCTTCTTTCCGCCGTGTTTTGCTGTTGCGCGTTGATTGCGTCAGTCGTGTTCATGCGGATCTTCCATTCGCCGTTTCATGATGTTGCCAAAAGTGTCGACTCCATTGGTCCTGTGCTTCGGGCAATGCTGGCTCTCGATCCAAGGGGGTTAATCGAAACATACTGGTCCTTGGCGTTCTGGGTCCCCGTTATCCTTTACAGCGCTGCATTCCTTTTGCTGGTCTCTGTCTCCAAGCGTCGATTAGGATATGCTATTGCTCTGTTCGTCACGGGACTCGTTAAGCTGTTCGCAGCGGCAGCTGTAGGGGACCTCAACTTGTTTTCTTGGCATGGCTTTCCAGGATTGGTCATGTTATCGGGAGCGCTCGTGATCCAGTGCGGTGCCGCAGGGTGCTTCCCTTCCCGTTTTGAAAAACGCTTCGTCTATTGCCTCTTTGGCCTCTCTGTCGTCATGTTCGTACTGACGGATCTCCCGTTTGGTGTGCGCACAGCACTTTCTGGCCGTTTTGGCAGGAAGAATATCGTGATTGTTCAGCAAGCCTTGCGCGAGTTAAAGGCTTCTGTGGAACCCGAGAAAGTCACCGCAATTCCACAATACACGGCGATCGAATGGGTTGACGGATATCGATTTTCAAGCTTTCCACGAGGCACGTACCGGGTACCGAGCGGCATTGCGGAATACGCCGTGGTCGAACGCTCGAACACGGAATTGTCTCCGCACCTAGAGTTCGTCCCGCTTTCGGGTGAGGCCCCTGCCTACTCTGCGTATCGCCTCCGAGGTTACAAGGTCATTGACGCGAACGATCATTTTATTCTGCTGAAGCGGGACGGGTCCTCGCTTCACAACAGTCAGCGCGACGTATTCGTGGGTCTGTTCGGGTCCGAAAGTTTAGGCAAAAAGGGACCTTGAGTCACGAGGGACCCAAACCGGCTAGTGCCCATAGATGGGTATGTCGCGTCCTCTCAATCACCGTCCCCTCATCCGTCGTCAACTGCTTGCCTTTACACTCATCTCCGATACCCTTGCTCTGTTCTATGCCTTGGTTCCTTCCTCTGTGTTCCTTTGATAAGACCACTGAGGATAGCGTGCCTTGGCATGGAACGCTTCCGAATACAACTGCGGCATTTCATTCCGAACTTCCCATGACTACCGACTCCCTGAAAAATGTCTATGCGTGCGTGGAAAACTGCTGCTATAAAAGCGGTTATCAAATTGGTGAATCTAAGAGTGCGCCCCGCAGCCCTGTCGCGTGCGAACCGGCGTTCGGCCGAGTACAGAGGTAAGCAGATTGACCCGTATTAGCCC
Organism: Kiritimatiellia bacterium; assembly: GCA_028822745.1. GTDB lineage: Bacteria > Verrucomicrobiota > Kiritimatiellia > UBA8416 > JAIOPI01 > JAPKCZ01. The sequence goes on from JAPKCZ010000079.1 coordinate 6,056, forward strand.
AGATGCCCGCTCAGGTGGCCTGCCTTGGTTAGCTCCAATGCTGTTGTATGCGGCCGTGGTTACCGTTTTCGTCGTCATGGCTATTCAGCTCGCGTCGCAGAACAACTGGCCCGGCGCGCCCGATTAGATGACGTCGCAGCAAATCGCTAGGAGCATTGTCAACGGCGAGGGCATGGTGAGCCGAAATGTTTGTCAGCACGTCGTGCCCGTCGACCTCCCGCATGTTCCCATCCATCGTAAACCGGCATTCGTATTTCTGATTGCCGGATTGTTCTCGCTGTTTGGTGTCAATCTGGCTGTTCCTGTTGTCTTTAATGCGCTGACGATATTGGCCGTATCGTTCGTGATATTCCGAGTCGTGCGTCTGATTGGCTCGAGAACACCAGCCTACGGACTTGCCGCATTCTATTTAGTCAGTGGTCACTACGAGCTTATTTCGCTATCGAACAATAATTTACTCACATTGCTCACATGTCTTCTGTTGTGGATTGGTTGTGCCTGTGTTTTGAAGCGTTTGCGGCTGCGACTATTTTTCATATTGGCCCTGCTTGTTGCCAGATGTGGGGTGGCGTTGAAGCCGACCTTTATTCTGTCGGTGGCTGCGGCTAGTTTCTTCGTGTTTCTTGTTGTTGAGCCAGCGTGCTCATGGCGATCCGTAATTCGTGCAGGCGTGAGTGCGGGGCTGCTCTGTTTGGCGACGCTGGCCGTGCTGACGCCGATGTGGCTGCCAAACGTCGTCGCGCATGGTTCCCCATTTCATTCTGTGCAACCCGCATTGCGCTTGTCGGAACGTTACGCCTGTTTGCCGCACGGGACGTTTGAGACGGTTCGCTATAATCAGCCGGTAACGTATGGCGATGCGATTGAATATCTGGGTGTTTCCGGGCTCATCAAAGCAGAAGTTGGGATTTGGATTCACAGCCTCAAGTCGGCTGTGCTTCAAAACCCGCTGCTCTATCTTATCGCCATTCTCGGGGGGGTATTTTCGATGCGGCGTAAGGTCTTTCGCATCTATGGGCTCGTGGTGGGCGCTGCGTGTGAGAGCTTCCTTGTGCCAACGCTACTCTGGGCACCAGAAGACCGCTATTATTGGCCGCTTTTTGCCTGTGTCGTGATTGTTGCCGGGTTTGTTGTTGTGGACCTACGCTCGATCCTTTCACAGCAGTTCAGTGCCGAAAACAGACGCCGCTTCGCGATCGTTTTCGCTCGCGCATACTGCGACACCCGCATGGGTTGTGGCGGCGGAGCATATACCTGATGACGCTATCGTCCTGACCAACAACCCCTTTGCTGTCAGCTACTGGACCAACAAAAAGACCGTCATTATTCCCCGAGGGGAGGCTGGCGATCTGACCGCGGTTCTTGAGCAGTATCGGCCTTCCTATTATTTGGACACTTCCGGTACGGCGGGAACCTACGCATTTCGTGTGAAGCATGATTTGGTAAAGGTGGCGTCATCGGCGATGGGCGAAGATCCGTGGACGCTATTTGAGGTTCGACGTCCCGATCCATTGCCAGCCTCATTCTAGGTTAGCTGGGCTTGGAACATGGGGGTCGACGCGGCGATCTCGCCGATGCATAATGGGAAACGTGCTCGGGGAGGCCCCGCGCGTAACGTGACGAAGGATCCTCTGCGTGACATTCAAATTAGCTTCCCTATTTATGCTGATGGTGTTCTGGCGGCCTCAGGAATGGCTTATTCCTTGGCTCTACGGCGTTCCCGTGTTGGATGTCGTTGTTATCATCGCCA
>JAPKCZ010000080.1 GCA_028822745.1 Kiritimatiellia bacterium
TGATTTGTAGATGGACCGAGGTGGATGCGTTTTCTCCCCTCGGTCCATTCTGTTAAAGGGACGAGGAAGACCAATGTCGAAAAGACGTGCTGTCATAACTGGGATGGGTGTTGTTTCTCCGTTGGGATGCGATCTGGATACGTTCTGGAGCCGCCTGACTAATGGTGAGTCGGGCATTTGCCCCATTCATTCTTTCGATGCCACGGATTATCCGAGCCGCATCGGTGGCGAAGTCAATCAATTTGATGCAAGCGCGTACCTTGATCCCAAAGAGCGCCGTCGCATGGACATCTATACGCAATACGCGATGGCGGCAGCGCAAATGGCCCTTGCTGACAGTGGGCTCGACCTTGAAAACGAAAATACTGAGCGCATCGGCGCTTTGGTGGGATCCGGCATCGGCGGGCTGCAAACCTTGCAGGAACAGCACGCCAAAATGATCGAAAAAGGGCCGTCCCGTTGTTCGCCCTTTATGATTCCTCAGATGATTTCAAATATAGCCTCGGGCCTCATTGCCATCCGCTATAACCTGCAGGGGCCGAATTTCTGCGTGGTGTCGGCCTGTGCGACCGCTGCACATTCAATTGGCACCGCTCAGCGCATGATTGAGCGTGGCGACTCGGATGTCATGCTCGCCGGTGGCGCCGAAGGCGCTATCTGCGAATTGGGCGTTGCCGGATTCGCGAACATGAAGGCCCTCAGCACGCGTAATGATGATCCGCAGCGCGCCAGTCGCCCCTGGGATCGTGATCGCGACGGGTTTGTGATCGCCGATGGATCCGCCATCATGGTTGTTGAAGAATACGAACGTGCCAAAGCGCGCGGCGCAGAAATTTACTGTGAAGTTGCCGGCTTCGGGTCAACCTGTGATGCCTTCCACATGACCGCACCCATGGACTCCGGATACGGCGCCGCTCGTGCGATGCGGGATTCCATCACAGACGCGGGCATGAACCCTGAAGATATCGATTACATCAATGCGCATGGTACCAGTACGCCTAAGGGTGACGGTATTGAGAGTAACGCTGTGAAGATGGCATTGGGTGAAGACATTGCCTCCAAGGTGATGATCAGCTCATCCAAGTCCATGACCGGCCATACGCTGGGTGCAGCAGGTGGCATTGAAACCGCGGTATGCGCGTTGGCCATCAAAAATAATGTCGTTTCCCCCACGATCAACCTGGAGAACCCATCGCCGGGTTGTGATCTCGATTATGTGCCGAATGAGGCGCGTGAAGCGGACGTTAGAGTATGCCTCAACAACTCCTTCGGTTTCGGCGGGCACAACGCCTGCCTGTTGCTGGCTGAGGTTTAATCCTCACCCGCTATCCCTGAGCTGAACATGGACAAGTTCGACATTCATCAACGTTTTGTCGACGTGTTGCAGGGGGAGCTCGCGGCGATCACGGCCTCTGCAAAAGATTCTTTTGCGACCGCGACGAGCGAAGCGCATCACGCGGAAGGAAAGTACGACACCTTCAGCCTTGAGTCCTCTTATCTGGCGCGCGGTCAGGCAAAACGCGTCGCCGAATTGGCCGACGCGCTGGAGCTCTTTCAGTTGCTGCCGTTGAAACCGCTAGATGATACCAGCAAGATTCAACTTGGCGCTCTGGTGCATCTCGACGCCGATGATGGTGAAACACGCACGGTCTACTTCGGCCCTGCTGCTGGCGGCGAAGAAATCAGCATCGACGATGAAACGATTATTGTTCTGACCTCAAGCTCTCCTCTGGGGGCGGCCATCCTTGGTAAATCCACGGGCGATACCTTCAATCTTAAGATGGGTCTCGATACGCAGTCGTACACCATTACGTCGGTTCAGTAGGATGGGGCGAAAACGACAATCGGTTGCTCGGCCGCAGTCACCGATGCCGCGTTGGGTGTTGGCGCTCTTGCGCTGGTTCAATACGCATCGGCGTGCCATGCCCTGGCGTGATGCACCCAGTCCGTACGCCGTCTGGATCAGTGAGATGATGTTGCAGCAGACGCAGGTGGAAACCGTCATCCCGTATTTCGATCGTTTCATCGCCCGCTTTCCTGATGTGGCGACGCTGGCGGAGGCGGATCAGGATGCCGTCCTCAAGCTATGGGAAGGTCTGGGTTACTATTCACGTGCCCGCAGCCTGCATCGCGCCGCACAGGCGATCGTGGGGCAGCACAAAGGTCTCGTGCCCGATCGTTATGAGACGCTTCTGACGTTGCCGGGCATCGGCCCCTACACGGCAGCGGCCATCGCTAGTATCGCCTTTGATCAGGCCACGCCGTCTGTTGACGGAAATGTGCTCAGGGTTATGTCGCGTTTTCGGGGCATGCGCGTGGATATCAAGGCTGCGGGTGTTGCCGACGATATTCGGTCGTATCTGAGCAAACGGATTCCACGATCGTCCCCCGGCGATTTCAATCAAGCGCTGATGGAGTTGGGCGCGCTGGTGTGTCGCCCGAAAAACGCGCTCTGTGAACAATGTCCGTTGCGACCGTCTTGCAAAGCGGCCCAACAGCATGCGGTGTCTGAGATTCCGCTGAAGGTGGCGCGTGCCAAAGTTCCACATGTCGACGTGCTCGCGCTGGTTGTGTTACACCGTGGACGCTATCTTCTCGTGAAGCGCAAAGAAACGAAAATGTTGGGCGGGCTGTGGGAGTTTCCGGGCGGTAAGCGCGAGCCGGGCGAGACGCTTGCGGCTGCGGCTGCGCGCACCTGCCGCGAGGCGTCTGGGGTCACCGTCGTGCCTGTGAAAAAGTTAGGCATTCTCAATCATGCCTATAGCCATTTCAAGATCACCTTGCACGTTTTTGAGGCAGCACGGACAGGCGGACGCATCCGAGGCGGAGGGGACTACAGTTCTTGTGAATGGGTGCAACCGCTTGCGTTGGCGCAGCGCGCAATGCCGATCACGGCACGCCGCGTCGTAAACCGGTGGTTGCGGTCGTAGCGACCTGTCGTGCCCTCGGGCGCACGGCAAATTTTCATGGTGCACCCGTTGTCATGGTGCTATCCTTTTTAGCATCAGGGATGTATTGCCCGTCGAGGGGGCGAGCAATTCCCTTTCTTAGCTCAACGATAGCCACGAGGGTGTGCCGGTGACCGTTTTAAAGATAGCTTTGTTTTTGTGTCTTGGGGTGATGGTTGTTCTCGTTTCAATCGCACCGAGCGTTGCCCAAAAACGGCTCGGCAGAAGCGATGGACCGGCCCCGACGCACGCCAACCTTGTTTACGCCGATGGTCAGCGTTGCCGAATGGATCTCTGGAAGGCGGAATCGGACTCGCCAACGCCGCTGCTGATCTTCTTTCACGGGGGTGCCTTCAAGATGGGCGACAAATCCCGTATTCACCAACATATTTCGGTCAACGATTATTTGGCAAAAGGGGTCTCCTGTGCATCGGTGAATTATCCGTTCCTTGATAAGACGGGGAAAAATTATCTGGGCATCCTGAAGGTTTGCGAGGAGGCCGTGGGCTTTGTTGCGGAGAATGCCGAGGACTGGAATGTGGATCCCGGCAAGATTGCATCGTCCGGTGTTTCGGCGGGCGCACTCATTACAGAATGGGTGGGCTGCCACACGGAGCATCTCAGCGCGCTGGGTGCTATTTCTCAGCCCATGGGTACGGACAAGATGGTTGTGCCCTTTGTGCACAAAGGTGTGCCGCCTCTATTCGTGCACCAACCGAACGGTTTAGGGGATCGCGTGCACCATCCAGACAATGCTGCCTTGATCAAAAAGGCTTATGATAAAGTGGGCGTCGATTGCACTGTCTGGGGTACGGGTTCGAATGGACTCGACCCGCGGCCTGAAGGGAAGCGCCATCAAGACCTGATGATGGCGTTCTTCTTCGAGGCTTGGAGCAAACCGATCGACTGAGCCGCCGTGCGGCCTGCCTTAATCAGAGGGCGGTGTGGCGGATACGCTGTTGATTTGGCTTGGCCTGTCGGCCTGAAGTGCCGAGATCTCTGCTTCTGTCGCTTTAATCGCCGCGCTGTCGCTCAGCACGGAGACGGACATTGAAAACGATCGTGTCTCGCCTGAGCCGATACGCGGCACGCGATTGAACCGACGTTCAATGCTTCGATTGTAGGGGAAGCCTGTGGCGGGTTCTAGCCCGGTGACATAGCCTTCCTCAAGCGTGTCTGTGTTCTTCCATAGCGTGAAGTAGGGCAAGGTTGTTGTGTCGAAGCGCATGGCCGCACCGCGGTCGCCATCAGCGTTACGCAGCATCACAAGTGTCTGGTTATTCGCATCGGCGTAGGGCTCAACGCAATACACCTGTTCGCCGTATTCGCGAGTAGGCCCCAGGTAGCGGGTCCAGCTGCCGATGTCCTTGGCGGCGTAATCGTCGAACGGGGTGACCGTTTTGAACGGCGCTAGAAAGGTTGCATTTTCGCCGAGTAACGGGGCTCCAAAATTCGTGTGATAGATGATCTGGTATTCCGTCTCGTAAGCGCCGAGGTTACGCAAGACGTCGGAAAAATGCAGGCCGGCTTCGCCGGGTGTTGTCGACACTTCGGTCAGGAGTTCGTAATTGACGAACTTGAACGTCTTTTCCTCGACCAAACCGCGCAGACGGATGCGGTGGGGTGCGTCGTTATCGATGACAACCTCGACCGCTGATGCGGGAATATTGCCTGCCTTGCCGTGCAGGTTTAACATGTGGCCATTGTCGTCGCCGGGGTGGCCGGCAAACTCTGTGCCGCAGCGCACCATCCACTCGTTGAACCCATCCAGCCAACCCAGTCCGCCGCGACTGTCTAGGTTGATGTACGCTGGATGAACAATGTCTGTGACGGGAGACTCCCAGCCCAGTGTGACGTCGCCACAGTGGACGCTGTGGACGGACATGCCGCGTGTTGGGACAACGCTGAACGTGGTGACGCCGTTGTCGACGTCGATCACTTTCACGCCCTCCTGGCGGCCGCCGTGCAATGTGCGCATTTGGATGCTTCCCAACCACGTGCCGTCGAGGCCAGCCTCGACGGGTGTCAGGATCCAGTTTTCCTCATCGAGAGGAACCGTGAATGTTTTGCTCGATGTGCTCATGAAAAAACCTCCTCAAGGGCGCGACGCACGGCGTCCACGTCGACTTCAATCGTCATGTAGCGCCAGTCCAAGTCGTGGTGGCGATAGGCTGCCTCAACCATGATCTTTGATGGGTTTTCGGATATGGGCTGTCCGAAAACACCCGTGAGTTTTTTTTAAGTTAAGCTCTTTCATGGTTCAACGTTCCTCTGCGTTTCTATTTTCGGCTCTTAGCTAAATCCCATAGGCCTGCCCGCAAGAACAAGCGAAAAATGTTTTCGTTTCCTGCTTGCGAAGCGTCTTTATGTCACGAATGATCAGTGGGTTCTTGGTCGGTTCAGCGCATCACGTGTCTGTTCGCAACGTCGTCAGACGTATTCAAGCTCTCGTCGGGACTATATGTATACGCTTCGTAATAGTCGATCCATGGTCATGCTACTTGCTCTGGGGGCGGCTCTCGCTGCCCGCGCGGCTGTTGAGCCGCGCCCCAATATTCTCTGGATTGTGTCGGAGGACAATAATATCCAGTGGGTGGGTTGCTACGGCAATCCTAATGCCGATACCCCACGCATTGACGCGCTGGCGGCCGAGGGCTTTCGTTATACGCACTGCTTTGCGAATACGCCGGTCTGTGCGCCTCAGCGCAGCACGTGGATTACGGGCGTTCATGCCATTTCGAGCGGCACGCATCCAATGCGTAGTCGCTATGCCATTCCGCATGATCGAATTCCGTACTACCCGGATCAACTGCGCGCGGCTGGGTATAGGAGCCTCAATCCGGGCAAGACGGACTACAATATTGGCGGTCGCTCGGACAAAGGCGCGTGGGATGCAGGCAGAGTTGATTTCGAAAAATTAAAGAAACAGCAGCCGTTTTTTGCTGTCGTCAATATCGCGGACTCCCATGAAAGCCGCGCCCACGGCGATGTTGAAAAGACGAAACACGATCCGGGGAAAGTTAAGCTGGCGCCGTACCACCCTGATTTACCTGAAATCCGCAAAAATTACGCGAAGTACCAGGACGCGGTTAAGCGCATGGATGGCAAGGTAGGCGACACGCTGGACAAGCTGGCGAAAGCGGGTCTCGATTCTAATACGATCGTTATTTATAACTCCGACCACGGCGGCGTGATGGCACGCAGCAAGCGCTTTCTCGTAGATACCGGCCTGCATTGTCCACTCGTTGTACGGATTCCTGAAACATTCAGTGAGCTGTATCCTGCGGAGAAGCCGGGCGACAGCGTCGGTCGCATTGTTAGTTTTATAGACATGCCCAAGACCTGGCTGGCCCTGGCGGGGGCCGAGACTCCTGAGGTGATGCAGGGTAAGATTTTTCTGGGGCCGCAAGCCGAATCTGCACGTAAGGCCCACTATGCCTTTCGAGGGCGTATGGACGAGCGCTGTGATAATTCGCGGGCCGTTCGTGATCAACGCTATCTCTATATTCGCAACTTTATGCCGTTCGTGCCGCGAGGTCAGAAGCTTGCGTATCTTTGGAAAGCGCGTGCGACGCAGGTCTGGGATGGGCATCATCGCGCGGGAAAAACAGATGCCGTGAGCGGGCGCTTCTTTACCAATAAGCCGGTCGAAGAGCTCTACGACACCCTTGTGGATCCGTATTCGATTCACAATCTCGCCGAAAGTCGTGAGCATGAGGCTGTCTTGCAGCGGATGCGTGCTCAGCTGCGTGATTGGCAGCTGTCGATACGTGATGCGGGCCTTTTGCCCGAAGCGGAAATGGTGAAGCGGGCTAGCGTTTCGAAGATGACCATCTATGATATGGTTCGCGACGATACTGTCTATCCGCTCAAAGCGCTGCTGGCTGCATCCGATCTTGCTCTGCAGAAATCGCCACAGAACCGCAAGGCGCTCGAGGCGCTTCTTGATCATTCCGACAGTGGTCTACGCTACTGGGGCTGCGTAGGGCTCTTCCTGCTGGGGGAGGGAGGCATTGACGCCGAACCCGCTCTGCGCAAAGCTCTCGATGATGACAGCCATGACGTTGTTGCCATGGCTGCTTGGGCGCTGTTTAATCTGGGCCACAAGGGCATCGCACGGAAGACACTGAACGACCTGCTTGAAAAGCATAGTTATGCGTCCTTGAAAGTCGCCAACGTCATCGATGCGATCGGTGAAGGTTTTGGGGATTATCAGGCGGCGCTAGCCCATTGCAAGCCTACGGCTGAGCCCGCGCTCGGCTACCTTAGCCGTTTCCAGAACCGTATCCCAAAAGCGGGTAAATAGAGCGTTCGGCCCTCGCGCTTCAACGGCTCTTTCTCGGCGGCAACGCTTTGGGCTAGGGCAGTACTTTTACTTTGACGTTACGGTAATGGACGATGCTGTTGGGGTCGTGGCCCTGGATGGCAAATGTGCCGTGCGAGATATAGCGACCCGGTTTACCATCGTTCTTCTTGTCTGCCGGTTCCGTGTAGCTCGTCATGGTTTTTCCGTTAATCTTGCTTTCGATGGATTTACCTTTGACGATGATTTCAAAGTGGAACCACTCATCGTCGTTGACCGGCGCTTTGAAGTTGTCTTTGATGCCGTACAGACCCGCGGTTTTCTTGGGGTCAGAGTGCGTGTTGTTGACCTGAAACTCGTAGCCAGCCGCTGGCCAGCCGTTCTGCTGGTAAGCCGTGTGGAAATAGAGGCCGCTGTTGGCTTTGGGTTTGGTCAGCACGTCAGCCGACAGATGAAAGTTGATGAAGTCTGCGTTGTTGACGTCGCCTGCGTAAAACAGGTGGCTGCGTTTGCCGTGAACAATCAGGATGCCGTCTTCTGCCGTGAACG
>JAPKCZ010000748.1 GCA_028822745.1 Kiritimatiellia bacterium
GGCCACGATTGCCTTTTCGACGATGCGGCGTGCGATGCGCGGCGTTTCTTCAAAAAAGTCGGACAGGTCTTCGTTAACAACCGATTCCACGATGCCCTGCACTTCGCTGTTGCCCAGCTTGGTCTTGGTTTGACCTTCAAACTGAGGGTCTGGCACCTTCACGCTAAGCACGGCTGTGATGCCCTCGCGAATATCATCGCCAGTCATCGTTTCCTTGTCGTCCTTGATCAACTTGCTTGCTTTGGCGTAGGCGTTAACCGTTCGGGTCAGGGCAGAGCGAAAGCCGCTCAAATGGGTACCGCCTTCAATCGTGTTAATGTTGTTGGCAAAGCAGTAAATACTCTCTGTGTAAGCGTCCGTGTATTGGAAGGCCACTTCAACAACCACGCCATCGCGTTCTCTTTCAATCAAAACGACTTCCGGGCTGACCGGTGTTTTGTTGCGGTTGAGATGCTGGACGAACTCCATGATGCCGCCCTGGAACTCAAACTTTTCTTCACGCTCGGCCTGATCTTCGCGCAAGGTGATGACAACGCCTTTGTTCAAAAAGGCGAGTTCGCGTAGACGGTTGGCCAGAATTTCCCACTGAAAATTGATCGTCTGAAAAATGCTCGTGTCCGGGAAGAATGTGACACGCGTTCCTGTGCCATCGGTATCGCCGATGACCTTCAGCTTCGTGACAGGTCGTCCCTTTTCGTAGCGCTGCTGGTGAATTTTACCATCGCGACGCACTTCGACCTCGAGCCATTCGCTGAGCGCGTTGACGCAGGAAACGCCCACGCCGTGAAGGCCGCCGGACACTTTGTAGCTATCGCTGTCAAATTTTCCGCCAGCATGCAGGGTTGTTAGAACCACTTCGACGGCGGGTTTGTTCTCGGTGGCGTGCATGTCGACGGGGATGCCGCGTCCATCATCGACAACGGTTACTGAACCGTCAGCGTTCATGCTGACTTCGACGTGCGTACAATGGCCAGCGAGAGCCTCGTCGATGCTATTGTCGACGACTTCGAATACGCAGTGGTGGAGACCTCGTTCGGCGGTGTCGCCCACGTACATGGCAGGACGTTTTCGGACGGCATCAATGCCCTCCAGAACAGAAATATTCGTAGCGTCGTACTTGGGGCCCTTGTCCTCTTGTGCCATTCAATTCTCCTTGAAAGTAGGTAAGCTATAATTAGTACCATTGGCCCAGCGCGGAATCAACTCCAATCACGTAAAATACGTGAAAAAGTGGAGATTTTTTCGGGTTGACGCCGAATGCGAAGGTCGCCGCCTATCGTTCGGCGAAGCGCCCCTTTTGAGGGCGTCTATGCAGGCAGGAATGGTCGCTTCCTTTGGGCGGAACGGGCCTTGTGTTTTCAGGTCTGGATCAGGTCTCGGTATCGCCGCGCGCCATCACCACTTTACCGGTGCGCACCAACTCGACGATGTTGAATTTCTGCATCATTTTCATGCAGGCATCCACCTTCTCTGAAACGCCCGTCACCATGACGATCATGGACGTTTCCGTGAGGTCCACGGTTTTGCACCCGAAATGCTCTGCGATTTGCAGGGCTTCCGTGCGCTCGGCCACATTGGTGCCGATTTTGATCAGTGCCATTTCTCGAACCACTGCGGAATCGTCGGAATGATCGATACAGCGGATAACGTCCACGAGTTTCCCTAGCTGAAACAGGATCTGCTCC
>JAPKCZ010000081.1 GCA_028822745.1 Kiritimatiellia bacterium
ATGATCTCCCACTTGGGAGCGATGATCTCGGTTGTCATCGGTGGCGTCATGGGCAAACGCCACCTGGGTCACGACACCATCGGATTCGCTCACATCGGCGATGGCGGCACCAGCACAGGTGACTTTCACGAGGCCGTCAACTTTGCGGCCGTGAAAAACGTGCCCGTCATCATTCTGATCGAAAACAACCACTACGCCTACTCCACGCCAACGAGCAACCAATACCGCTGCAAAAACCTCTCAGACCGGGCCCTTGGCTACGGTATTGACGGCTATAGCGCCGACGGCAACGACGCCGCCTCCCTTTACGCCTTGCTCAAAGGCATCGCCGACGACATTCGCGTCAACCCCAGGCCTGTTCTGGTGGAATGCGACACCATGCGCATGCGCGGCCACGGTGAGCACGACGATTTTTGCTATGTTCCAGAAGACCTTTTGGCGGCATACGCCGAACGCGACCCAATTGCCGGCCTACGGCAACACCTTCTCGAACAAGGCGTGACGACAGAGGACGAGCTGAAAACAATGGATGAAGCCATCGACGCGCAAGTGACCGAGGCTTACACGCGAGCCCTTAAAGACCCACAACCCGATCCCAAGACGCTTTTAGATGGAGTCTACGCTGATGGATGAAGTCACCTACATTGAGGGCGTCAAACGCGGCATCGAGAAATCCATGCGCAAACACGACAACGTCGTGCTGTTTGGCCAGGACGTCGGCGCCTTTGGCGGCGCCTTCAAAGCGACGCTTGGCCTGCAGGAAGAATTCGGCGAAGCGCGCGTGTTTGACACACCGATTTGCGAATCAGCCATGATTGGTGCCGCCATTGGTATGGCCACGCAGGGACTTCGTCCCATTCTCGAATTTCAATTTGCAGACTTTGGCATGACCGCGTTCCACCAATTGCTGAACAACGCCTCGACCATGCACTATCGCACGGGAACGGCGGTGCCCATCACCGTGCGCGCGCCATGCGGTGGTGGTTTTGGTGGTGGCCCCTTCCACTCCGAAGACCTTGAAGCGTTCTTCGCCCATATACCCGGCCTGAAAGTCGTCTACCCTGCGTTCCCGTCCGACGCCGCCGCCTTGCTGTACTCCGCCGTCATGGACGACAACCCTGTCATCTACCTCGAGAACAAATACCTCTACCGGCACGTCAAGGAGCGCATTCCGGATGAGATCAAAGAGGTGGCCATAGGCTCGGCCCGTATTTGCCGCTCAGGGTCGGACGCTGTTGTGATCACCTACGGCGCTATGGTGCATGAATCCATGGTCGCCGCTGAGCGAATCGAACGCGAGCATGGTCACGAAATCATGGTCGTCGATCTGCGCACGCTGAAACCGTATGACACCGACACCATTTTAGCGGCGGTTGCCGTCACCAATCGTGTTCTCGTGGTACACGAAGCGTGGCAGACCGGAGGCTTCGGCGCCGAGATCGCAGCCTTTATCGCCCAGAACGCTTTTCATCTTTTAGACGCCCCCGTGCGGCGCGTGGGTGCGCCAGATGCGCCCATTCCATTTGCGCAAGTACTGGAGGACGCCTACCGGCCCAACACGGACGGCATCGAAGCCGCCTTAATGGATTTGATTGAATACTGAGGATGCGCTCATGAATGCGAATAACGTCAATATGCCCCAGATGGGACAAAGTGCGGCCGAAGGCACCATTGTTAAATGGCACAAGAACGTCGGCGACGCCATCGAGATCGACGAAATGCTCGTGGAAGTTGAAAGCGATAAAATCACAATCGAAGTCGGCAGCCCCTATGCCGGCACACTGGCCTCCTGCATAGACGTTGGTGAGATTGTCCCCGTGGGCGACGTCATCGCCACGATCGCAACCGAAGCCGAAAGCCACGACGCGGCAACGCCTAGCGCGCCCAGCGATGGCAACGCCAAGGAAGGCGCCAAGCCGCACGCAGGTGCTGACGGCGCTCAAGTCCTCGTCTCGACGGCCGACATGCCACAAGGTATCGAAATCCCAATGCTTCCCGAAACCACGAGCGACTGGCTCTCGCCCGCCGTGATGCGCTTTGCCTTGCTCAACGACATTACGTCGCACGACTTGAAAGAAATCAACGGCACCGGCCGTAAAGGGCGCATTACCAAGCAGGACATTCTGGCCTTCATCGCCGAACGCGGCAAATCGCCCAAACCCAGGCCGGCAACGACGCCACTCACCGCCGCCGAACCGATCGATGACGTTGAAGTCGTCCCCATGACGACCATTCGCCGCACCATTGCCGACCACATGGTGCAGTCCATTCACACGAGCCCGCATGTCACCATGGTGCATGCGGTCGACATGACACGCGTGGTCGAACTGCGAAACCGCATTAAAGAGCGCTTTCTTGAGAAATACGGCGTAAAAATGACCTACACGGCGGTCATGCTACACGCCACAGCACGCGTATTGCCCGAATTCCCCACCATGAACGGCTCCGTATCCGGCACGAACATTCTGCGCTACAGCCGAGTGAACGTGGGCTGCGCAGTATCGCTCTCAGACGAAAGCCTCGTGGTTCCAGTCGTGCGTGATGCCAACCGCAAGACCTTCCCTGAAATTGCACAGGACCTTGATCGCCTGATTAAGGTCTCGCGGAGCAAGGCGCTGACACGCGAGGACATCGAAGGCGGCACGTTTACGATCTCGAACTTCGGTGCCTTCGGCAGCCTAATGGGCACACCGATTATCAATCAGCCGCAGGTCGCGATTCTCGGCATCGGCGCCGTCTTTCAGGCACCCGTCGTCGTCGACAACGCCGTCGCCATACGCGACACAACCTACTTGAACCTTTCCTTCGATCATCGCGTGATCGATGGCGCCATGGGCGGACGTTTCCTCAACCGAATTCAACTCTGGATTGAGAACATCAACGAAGAAACGCTCGACATCACCGACCTAGCCAACGAGGCGTAGGCGAATGGCGATGGTGCCACGCTGCCGCGGGGAAGACACAATCGGCGCGGCACGAGCGAAGATTGTCTTGTAGGGTCCCTATTCGGTGAACCCGTTTGCTCTACAGCGCAGCAAGCGCTGCGTCGTAGTTCGGCTCATCAGCCAGTTCGGCCACCTGCTCGGCGTGCGTCACTTTTCCTTCGGCATCGACAACGACAACGGCCCGTGAGAGCAAGCCACGAAGCGGGCCTTCGGCCACGGTGACACCATAGGCAACACCAAAGTCGTTCGAGCGAAATGCCGACGCGGTCACAACACTGCTCAGCCCTTCGGCTTCACAGAAACGTCCATGCGCGAACGGCAGGTCGGCCGAAATGCAAACCACCGTCACACCATCACGATCAGCGGCTTCCTGATTGAAGCGGCGGGCAGACGCTTGGCAGGTTGGCGTATCAATGCTAGGGAAAATGTTCAGAACAACCGTCTGCCCAAGCAGGTCCGCGAGACGAAGGTCTGATAAATCGGTCTTCGCCAGCGTAAACGAAGGGGCGTCACTTCCCACGCTAGGCAAGGTTCCGCTGGTTTGGAGGGGGCTTCCCTTAAACGTGATCTGTGCCATTGGTATGCTCCTAAATAGGTGAGGTCTGTTCGTGGTGTATGCGAAAAAAGTATCCTCTCTGTGAACAGCTATCCTGTAAAGCCAAATCGCCCCCGTTAACAGTAAACAGTAAACAGTAAGCAGTAAGCAGTAAGCAGTAAGCAGTAAGTAGTAAGTAGTTAACAGTGAACCGCGAACCCAGAACAGTGAACAGTATTCCCCTCCCGCCTCAACGCCCAAAACCATTTAACAAAAGGTCACAAAGGACGCCAACGTCGACCACGCGAGAAGCGCTTAAACGAGTGCCATTCGGGTCTGCCTCTCCCCTGTCAACGCTCAGCCGGGATACCAGATCTTGCGTGGATCATCCGTAGCGCGTTGGTAGTCCCAGGAGGCGTCGATCAGTGTTTTGAGGTCGACCTCTGGCCGCCAGCCTAGCAAAAATTTGGCCTTCGTATTGTCGAGCCAGGTACTGCAGGTTTCGGTCGGTATCTCGACCGAGGGCAGGTCGCGCGTCTCAGCGAGATACGCCGCGGCGGCTCCGTAGTCAACAGGCTCATCCATGCAGATGTTAAACAGTTCCTGCGCGGCAGCCGGGTGGTCGAGCGCGATCAGTATCGCATCAACCAGATCATCCACATGCACGAAATTGCGCTGCAACGGCTTACCCATGACGTCCAGTGCCAGGGGCACCGTGCCGTCGCGGGCATACTCATCCGCCCGACTCGCATCACCAACAAGGTCACGCCAGCGAGGCCCTCCGAAGACATCTTCCCCAAAGGACAAGGACTGTTTAAAATCGTCTTTCTCCATAATCCATGGTGCCCGCAGGCAGGTGCCATCGAAGTCATACTGAATGTAGTACTGCTCCAGCATGACTTCCTCCAGCACCTTGGACAGGGCGTAGCATCCGGGGTAAGCGCTGTGGGGTTGCATCTCGGTCACAGGAACGGGATGCGGATAGTCGAAATGCCCCATGCAGGCATCACCGCCAACGAGCACGAAGCGCTTAAAGCAGTCAGACTGACGGCAGGCCTCCAGCAGCCAGAACATGCCCTTTACCGCCACGTCCATAATGTCCTCGGGCGTTTCCTTACAAGTGGCCAGATGCACCACATGGGTGACACCTTCAAGCGCACGATCCACAGTGTCGCGCTGCGCGATGGACCCGCGGGTGACCTCAAGGCGGTCAGAAGGGTCCAGCAGGCGGTTGTGGCACAAAGCGCGCACTTTGGCGCCATGCCATGCAGGATCGGCCAGGAAGCGGCGGATAAAGGTTTGGCCGACTTTTCCGGTGGCCCCGGTGATCAGCACGGTCGCGTCAGCACGATTCGTTTCAGGCTGCGTGTTCATATCAAAGGTCCTTCAGCTGCAAGACAAGACTGCCTTGGTTGCGCGTATCAAAATCGCTTCTATATTCATGCGCGTCGAAAAAAGTCGATGAATCGTAGACATGCGCGTATCGACCCTCACGGTCGAGACCAAGCTCGAGCGCGCGGGCATTGATCGCCTTGTGGCTCCCGTAACCAGGCCAGGTCACACCATTCTGACAGTAAGAAACATCGATGAAATAGCGTGGCATGTCTTCACCGCCGGGTTTGGCTCGACGCGCGTGCCACAAGGCCGAGTGCACCATGATCGCCGAGCCGGACGGCAGCGTGTCCACGCACACCATTCCGGGAAGGTCTCCGTCTCCCATGATTTGCAAAGCCCCGTCGCTGACAATGCTCTTCTGCGAGCCCGGCACGAAAAGCAGATCGCCAATCTCGCCATTGAGACCGTTGAGATAATAGAAAATGTGCACCATCGCGTGCGAACGATTGGTATGCGGCAATTGCGCGTAGTCCTGATGCCATGCAACACCACCACTACCGGCATCATGACGGGCAGCATGGATGTGATGCATCGCAAACGTCGAATTCATCACGGATTCAATCTTGCCCATCATAGGCGGATGTGACGTAAGCAAACCCAATTCGGGGTAATCGATCAGGCGCCGCTGCGTCTCGTTCTGACGATCTTCAATCATCGCGTCTACATCGGCCATCAGGCGTTGATTAAGATCCGGTTCGATAAAGTCTTCGAACACCAGGTAACCCTCGCGGTCAAAAAACTCAATATCTTCAGGCGAAAGGTCGTCGGTAGATGTAGTCATAAAGTCAGCTCCGCTTTCCATCATACAGGGTCAAAAAAGGCGCACGTGCACAGCACGTACTTCTATAACGGAACCGATCATTACAACCGTCCGAACAAAGCGCCAGTCAGAAATGATGATTTTCTCAGGCCCCATTAGGGTGACATCTTAACATTTGATTCCGCTGAAAATGCCCTGCGGTGGGACGCTCGCCCTATTCAATGCTTCATAATCCTAATCCTGATCGTAATCAATTCCCCTGAGCAAATCCGATTATGATAACGATCAGGAGTACGATTATGATTAAGAACAACGGTGGTCAGTCCCCGGCGGTCATGCATCGAAGTAAAATACCTCGATAATTGGGCTTACTCCTTTATTGGAACTTTCGTACACTGATCGTTCATTGCTAACCTCCAATTTGCAATAGGATTTCTATGACCGACAACACACTGGCCCTTTTACCGCATGTACTCGCCGGAAAAACAGAGAACCCTCAGCTAACGATTATCTGGATGCATGGCTTGGGTGCCGACGGGCATGATTTCGCCCCGATCGTTCCCCAACTGGAAAGCCAGCTGAAAGCGCCCGTAAAGTTTATCTTTCCCCATGCCCCGGTACGACCCGTTACGCTGAACAACGGAATGCCGATGCCCGCATGGTATGACATCAAAAGTATCGGAACCACGCGTGATGTCTGCATGGACGACATGGAGGAAAGTCGGAAACAAATCGAAGCCTTTATCGGCGCGGAACGGGAAAAGGGCATGCGGGACGATCAAATTCTCCTCGTGGGATTCTCTCAAGGGGGAGCCGTCGCCTACCATACCGGCCTGCGCCATCCCACACCACTCGCCGGAATCATCGCCCTTTCCGGGTACATCCCCGTACCCTGCGATGCGGAAAGTGAATACCCGGCAGCCAATGCAACCATGCCCATCCTTGTCTGTCACGGCAGGCAGGATCAGGTCGTACCTCCCGCCCTCGCTGACAAGGCACTTGCGCATCTTAAACAACAGGGATTTTCCTACACATATAAAGAATACGGGATGGAGCACTCCGTATGCCCGGAAGAAATTAATGACATCGCGACCTTCATAAACCAGCTCCTCTAAAAACCATGCCAAAGAACGCTATGCCGAATCCCATTCCTTTCGATAACACCTACGCTCGCCTACCTGAACGGTTCTATTCAAAACAACGTGCAGCAGCCGTGCCGACCCCCCAATGGCTCCGTGCAAATACGACACTGGCTACTGAGTTGGGAATCGATCCCGCTTGGTTAGAAACAACGGAGGCCCTGCATGTCTTTGCGGGAAACAGCACCGCAGATGGCTCCGAGCCACTGGCACAGGCATACGCCGGTCATCAGTTTGGCGGCTTTTCCCCGCAACTGGGCGATGGCCGAGCGCTCTTGCTTGGCGAGGTCGTTGATCAACACGGAACGAGGCGTGATATTCAACTTAAAGGCTCCGGTCGCACGTCGTTCTCACGGGGCGGCGATGGCAAATCAGCACTGGGTCCGGTGCTGCGCGAATACATCGTCAGTGAGGCGATGCATGCGCTCGGCGTGCCGACCACGCGCGCGCTGGCGGCGGTGACGACGGGAGAAAACGTTCTGCGGCAGGAGGGGGCTATGGCGGGTGGCGTGTTCACGCGGGTGGCATCCAGCCACATCCGAGTCGGCACGTTCCAATACTTCTTCGCCCGCAACGATACCGATGCCCTACGCGAACTGGCGGACTACACCATCGCACGCCACTACCCGGATGCGGCCAACGCCGAGGAACCTTATATTGCCCTGTTAGAGCGAGTGATCGAAACGCAAGCGAAACTCATTCCGCAGTGGATGGCTCTCGGATTCATCCACGGCGTGATGAACACAGACAATACGGCTGTTTCAGGAGAAACCATCGACTACGGTCCGTGTGCCTTCATGGATGATTTCCACCCTAAATGTGTATTCAGCTCGATTGATCGCGATGGACGTTATGCCTGGGGCAGCCAACCGGAGATGGCACACTGGAATCTAAACAGATTCGCAGAGACGTTGCTCCCCCTGATCTCAGAGGACCTCGATGTGGCACTTGAAAAGGCCGAAAAAACACTGGGCACCTTCACGGATGTATTCCGCGCTGAATATGACAGTCGGTTCCGC
>JAPKCZ010000082.1 GCA_028822745.1 Kiritimatiellia bacterium
GGTGAATGGCTACAGCCCATTCGTTCAATCAAACTATATTGATGATGTATTTTTTCGCTTTGAAAGTCTGAATAAGGGCGCGCTCGATGCCGCACAGTTGGCCGGACTCCGTGCGATGGGTGTCGAATACCTCGTCTTGCACGAAAACGCGTTTCCCGAAAAAGTCAGTCCCTTTCCTGTGGCCTTCACACTGAAACGTTTTCTGAATCATCCCTATCTCGAACGCATGCATCAGAGCGGAGAAATCTGGAGCTTTCGAATTCTGGATCGTCCGCGTCGTGTGACCCCAGTTGCCGAACACTGGCGCACGTTTGGGCCGTCGCTGATGTGGGATCTATCGCACAACCCGCACGGGGGTGTCGTGCTATTGAAAGAACCGTCTTCGTGGCGCGGCCTCGTGGTGCAAATGAACGCAACCAACGCATGGATTGAAACGATTCATGCGCCTCGCGCTGTTTCCGCGCCTGAGCTGCATTGGTTGTTGCGTGCACGCGGCGAGGGGCAAGTGGAGACCACGACTCGGACGCGCGAACGACGTGCTGAAACACCGCAACCTGTGGCTGTGCATACGTCGCGAGTCGATTCTGTTGCGTGGGACTGGATAGCAATTCCGATCGATGTTGATCCGGCCAACGCCGAACTGAGCGCACGGTTGGTCGCGCTGTCGGGACACGTGGATGTTGACATGCTGATGCTCGTGGCTGGCACCTGGGATGCCCCACGTGCGGGGCAAGCTGTGTCTGTGCCTGCGGCTTGTTTCTTTCACGCCGGATATTCCGATCTAAAGAATGGGTGCGTGGTGCTGCGGCCCGACACGGAGCCTGACCGCACGGTTTTTTATGGGCCGCGTATGCCGATTAACGTTGGACCGCACAGTGCAGAACTTGTCATTTCAACAACAGCACCAGAAATGACGCTGCTTGGGCGCGCGGACGCATATGTCGGTTTGGAGAAGGTGGCTTCGATAGACATTCTGTCCGGTCGGCCTGCGCACGTGGCGTTTCACGCGGATCACAATCTTCCATTCGAGCTGCGCTTTACCTATTCGCGCAATGCGCAAGTATGTCTCCACCGTGTGATTCTCTCGCACCTTGAGACGCCCAAGCGATAGGCCTAGCGTCTTGCCGCCCCGCACGGTTCACGACCCGGTAGTGCCGATGGTGTTGCTTATCCAGCGAGTTAACAATCGGTCACCACACCTGAGTTGACGAGCTGAGCTCGCAGAACATGGTTATTCATGTTGGCGAACAACAACCCCATCGGCACTACCGGGCCGTGAATCGCGTCTTTCGTCTTGTTGTCTATGGGCGAATAAATGTGTACGTGTCGCCCGCTGGGTTGAAAAGTTCCTGTAGGCCGTTCTGGGCGTCGCGTCCACGAATCTCCTGCATCGCGCCGCCCAATGAAGATGAGCTGCGCCTCACGATCGACAGGGCGCTTAGTCATGTCGGTCTACGCCGCGAAAATGCGTTCCTGCGCGCCGAGCTTGCCGTGGGGGGGATGTGACGTCTTCTGATCCGGCCGCCGATCAGACCTTGCGCGCGGTGCTCGACGCACGAAGTCGCGAGCACCTCATCCACGTGTTGGAGCGTACGGATTGGCATAAACAGAAAGCCGCCGAGATTCTGGATGTAGACCGCGCAACCTTGTATCGCTTACTCAAGAAACTCAGTATCGAAGACCGGTCCTGATCGAAACGTGCCCAATAGATTATGCCCGATGCGTTAACGGATCAATGCCGAGCAGCGCGTCTGTGTCGAGCATGGTGGACAAGCATTTTGTAAGTTCCTCCACATCAGACCGTTGAACAGCCAGAATGCGAACAACGTGTGCTTGCGAGGCGCAGGCACTGATACTGTAGAGAACGCGCGGGCGTGCAGCGCCATTGTCGACTGTGTCCGGCAGATGCTGTCTTGAAGGAGCTGCTTCTTGGTTACTCAACGATGTCTTTAGTGCGGCGACGATGCTTTCCGTTCGAGGCCCCACAAGATAAATGTTGAGTTGGTATGTAAAATGTGAAAAGCGCCCGGGTGTGTGGGGGGATTGTGTGGACGGGTTGAACGAGAAACGATCAAATACGATCAGGCGGTTTTCGCGGCGAATACGCACCGTGGCATTCAGCGCGTCGTAAACAAAAGACTCGCCATTCTCGGAACGGCCGCTCGAAAGCCAGTCGACCAGTACCAGCGAGGCTGTAAGGTGCAGGCGCCAGCTCTGCGATTGCGTGAAGCGGCTACCCCGATGCGGGACCAGTGGGTCGGTAAACACGACAGCTAAACTGTCTTCTGACAGTAGCCCCGAAAGCGATTGCGTAGACATTTTGTCGCTGTCTGTCTTGTAGACGCGCGTGTTGGTTTGGGTCGTTAGAAACAGTTTCGCCTCCGGTCCGCAGGATATCTCAATATCGACGCTGTCTCCTTGTACAAACCCGCCCCCATAATTTGTGATGAAAGCGCCGCAGCACGTGGTGTAGCACGTCGGCGTCAAAATGCGTAACGGCTGCCTGCTTTCACATTGCGTTGCGCGGGATCGACCACGGACATAGTCGACGTGTAGGCGGTTGGTTTCACTGGCGCCAAGAGCGTCGGCCAGTTGTAAGGCTGCGGAGTTGGTCGTCAAAATCTTCCTAGCGCAAAAAGCGGTGTCGTACAACGATCACTGCTGATAGCAGACAAACCAGTGTACAGGCGACGACTCCGAAGCCGTGGTGACGTCCCCGTGTGTCGCTGTGAACGGGGTGCGCCATCGCACTGCAAGCCGTCAAGAATGGAAGCGCAATTGATGTGAGGCGTTTTGTCATATTCAGTCTCCGAATGGGTTGTCTAGTATTTTGGTAAGGCCTGCAAAATGTGTTCGATAATCGCCTCGACGCCCTGGCCGCTTTTCGCGCGTGAAAAAAGAAATGGGCCATCACCACGCATTCGTTTCGAATCGCGCTCCATGACGCCCAAATCGGCGCCGACGAGCTCGGCAAGATCGGTCTTGTTGATGACAAGTAGGTCGGACTGCGTGATGCCTGGACCTCCTTTTCGCGGAATCTTGTCGCCGCCGGAAACGTCAATGACATAGATCGTGTAGTCAGCCAGTTCGCGACTGTAATGGGCGGCAAGATTGTCGCCGCCGCTTTCGACGAAAAGGAGATTCAGTTTGTTGTCAAAGGTTTCCATCAACTCCTCAAGTGCACTGACATTTAGAGAAACGTCATCGCGAATGGCCGCGTGCGGGCACCCGCCCGTTTCAACGCCAATGATGCGTTCGGGCGCAAGCGCTTCGTGATGAATAAGGAATTCTGCATCTTCACGCGTAAAGATGTCGTTTGTTACCACGCCGAGATTATATCGATCGCGTAGCGATTCGCACAGGGCACGCAGCAAAGCCGTTTTGCCTGTGCCGACCGGACCACCAATGCCGACGGTGAAGGCACGTTTATTATAGTCGCGCCCTGACTGAGAGGGTTCGCGCTCCCGAAATTGGCCTGGTGAATCAAGGGGTTCGTGTGTATGCGAATGATCGTGGTGATCATGTGAGGCTATCTGGTGCATGGCCGAATTTCTCCTAATGGGGTTTAAATATCTGTGTGGCTGAATTGGTTAGTTTTGGAACAGGCGTGAGTACAGATTGTCGTGATATGCTTGCGCGAGTTCGACGAGGGGGCAGGAGCGCGCGGCATCAGCATGGTTGCGGATTGGTGACGTCCGATACGCGTCAAAGGCGTACGCCTGGAGGGTGTGCTGAAGACATTGCGCGTCCATGGGGCCCAACATACCCAGGCGAACCGCAGCGCTCATCTGATCGCGAATGGCTATAAAGAGGTAGAGGTGCTCCACGCGTTCAAGCGAAAGCCCGCACCGCGCTAACCCGATCGCGAAGACCGGCAGATAGTGCGGGTTCAGCGTTTCGTTCTGCAACCACGTAGAAAATGACATCATATCACAGCTTGGATGAACCGTTTGAAGCCAGCGCAGCATGCCTTTGCCTTGACGGAGGCTGCAACGTTGGGCCGGGGCCGAGGCTAGCGATGCGGCCCAGTCCTCCAGGATCTCGGCCAGCACCTGGTCCGGTTGCTCTG
Source organism: Kiritimatiellia bacterium (assembly GCA_028822745.1). Classification (GTDB taxonomy): domain Bacteria; phylum Verrucomicrobiota; class Kiritimatiellia; order UBA8416; family JAIOPI01; genus JAPKCZ01. The sequence goes on from JAPKCZ010000082.1 coordinate 4,070, forward strand.
CGCCAGCATGCATGCTGCGTAGGAAAGGAAGGTCCATCCCGAGCAATTGGTCGATTAGGTTCTGTACGTAGGCGTCGAACTCCGGGCGGTTTCGAATCATGCCGAGTTTAAAAGCGGACTCCAGGCCGTTTGAGAAGGCGAAGCCTCCGACGGGTAGTGCGGAATCCGCAATGTGCAAGACGTCAAACTCAGTCAGTGCGGTAGCGTTGCTTTTAGGATTCATCGACACGTTCTCTAAAACAATTGGTAAAGCTGTGCCAGAGGGAGTTTCGTCGCGGGTTCGCAGTGCAAGTGTTCGCCGTCAGCGGTGACCTTGTATGTCTCCGGGTCGACGTCGATGACCGGAAGTGCGTCATTCAGCTTGAGATCCGTCTTGCTGATACCTCGACAGTTCCGCACGCCCACCACCGATTTATTCAACCCATACACTTTTTCGACATGCTCGACGGATGCCTTTGAAACAAAGACACAGGAATGCTGCCGCGCCGTAGAGCCGAACGCGCCGAACATGGGACGCGAATAGTAGGGTTGCGGCGTCGGAATGGATGCATTCGGATCGCCCATTTGCGCCTGGGCAATGATGCCACCCTTGATGACCAGTTCTGGCTTGGTGCCGAAGAACTCCGGTTTCCACAGAACCAGATCAGCAAGTTTTCCCGTTTCGATGGAGCCGACCTCGTGTGAGAATCCGTGCGCGATGGCAGGGTTGATCGTGTACTTTGCGATGTAGCGCTTCACGCGGAGGTTATCCGCGCCTTGCCGTGCCTCATCCGGCAGGGCGCCACGTTGCGCCTTCATTTTGTGAGCTGTTTGCCAGGTCCGGCAAATGACTTCGCCAACACGACCCATGGCTTGACTGTCCGATGCCATAATGGAAATCGCGCCCATATCGTGCAAAATATCTTCGGCAGCAATGGTCTCGCCGCGGATGCGGCTTTCTGCAAATGAAACGTCCTCTGGAATGTTTCTATCGAGATGATGACAGACCATTAGCATATCCAAATGCTCATCTATGGTGTTGACCGTGTAAGGGCGCGTTGGATTGGTGGAGGAGGGTAGGACGTTTCGCTCGCCGCAGAGTTTGATGATGTCAGGAGCATGCCCGCCGCCCGCACCTTCGGTGTGGTACGTGTGAATGGTGCGCCCCTTAAAGGCGGCTCGCGATGTTTCAACAAATCCCGACTCATTCAGCGTATCCGTGTGGATGCAGACCTGAATGTCGTACGCATCTGCAATGTCAAGACACTGATCAATGGCGGCGGGTGTCGTGCCCCAATCTTCATGCAGTTTGAGACCGACGGCGCCGCCCTGAATCTGCTCGACGAGGCCTTCGGAACGCGAGCTGTTACCTTTTCCTAGAAAACCAAAATTCAAGGGCATCGCATCCGTGCTGCGAAGCATCATTTCAATATGGTGAGCCCCTGGCGTACATGTAGTGGCGTTCGTGCCTGTTGCCGGTCCCGTACCGCCGCCGAGCATCGTTGTGATGCCGCTGGCCAGTGCTTCGTCGACCTGCTGCGGACAAATGAAATGGATGTGCGAATCGATGCCGCCAGCCGTCAAAATCATCTTTTCGCCGGCCACGACTTCCGTCGTGACACCGACAATCATGCGCGGGTCGACATCAGGCATCATGTGCGGGTTGCCTGCTTTGCCAATGCCAACAATGCGACCGGCTTTGATGCCAACGTCAGCTTTGATGATGCCTGTGTAGTCGACAATCAGAGCATTCGTGATGACGAGGTCGAGCGCATCCTCCTGCGACACCCCCGTCGCCTGGCCCATGCCGTCACGCAATACTTTTCCGCCACCAAATTTACATTCCTCACCATAGGTAGTGTGGTCACGCTCCACTTCAATGAAAAGGTCGGTGTCTGCCAGGCGGATTCGGTCGCCCGTCGTGGGGCCGTACATGTCGGCGTAGGCTTTTCTGTCGATGCTTTTGCTCACGAGGGATCTCCTGAAGGTTCCGGTAGGTGTTCGAAACCTTTTGCTGCAACCTGCTTCATCGCATCCTGCAAAAACTCAGGCGATACACTCCCGTCGATCAATGCGTTGCCGCCGTAGCTGAGCCCTTCGCCGCTTATGGGGATGAGCTGCACGGAGCGTGATTCGCCGGGTTCGAAGCGAATGGCCGTGCCGGCGGGGATGTCGAGGCGGCACCCAAATGCCTTCTCGCGGTCGAAGCGCAACGCTGCGTTCGTTTCGAAAAACGAATAATGTGAGCCAACCTGAACGGGCCTGTCTCCCGTGTTTAGCACGTTCAGGGAAATGGCTTCGCGGCCTTCATTGAGGATCAGGCTTCCATCGGCCGTCAGCACCTCGCCTGGCCTGTCAGAAATACTGTTGTCGGGCGAGACCTCGGCTGGTTTCCGCGTTAAGCCTGACCCGTAAAGGGCCAATTCTGTATCGCCCGATTCGCGACAGATCGGTTGATGGACGGTTACAAGCTTCGTGCCATCCGGAAAAGTGCCTTCGACCTGCACCTCGTGCATCATGTCTGAAACCCCGGGCATAACGTCGGCCAAGCCGAGAATACATTTACCTTTGTTCATGAGGGTCGCGACACTTTCGCCATCACGAATAAACTCCAATACCTGTGCCGCGATGAGGGCGACCGACTCCGTGTAATTAAGCAGAAGGCCGCGCGCGAAACGCTTTTGGGCCAGAAAGCCAGCCTGATGGAGCATAAGCTTTTCGATTTCTTTCGGTGACAGTCGCATGAATGTCAATACCTCCCCTGGGGGTCAATAAATACACCGACACCAGACGTGTTGAAGCTCACTGTATTGGTCGGATGCCAAAAGCATCCGACCAACGCGGCGGGCTTCCGCCGCAGGTGCGTTTACGTTGCACCCGAACTTAGAAGAACGCGGCCGGATTTGCGAGCGCAAGTACCGGCCATGTCCATGATGATTTAGAATGTGAAGATTAACTCAGCCGCGAGGGAGGTTGCATCCCCGTCGTCGCCGAAGTCATCTGTGCGGAATTCGACCAATCCGAACAAGTTGTCGTTGAACGTGTAGTTCGGGCTGACGGTGAACGCTGTGTCCTCGTAGCCTGTGTCCAATTCGACCGCACTGTGGCGAACGGTTAGGCCAACCTTGTTAACGGAGTAGTTGGCCATCACCAAGTAGCCGTCGCCGTCGGCGTCTGATGCGCCAATTTCGAACAGTTGGTTGTATTCACCTGCCACGGTCAAGGTGCCGTCGCCAATGGACAAAGCGTATTCTGCCCAAAAGTTGGCTAAGCCTTGATCATAGGATTCGGTCGCCGCAACGAAATCAACATCGCCCAGTAAGCCTATTGCGTCCGTGCCTGCCATTTCCTCACTGGCGTAGCCCGCTTGAAACGTGAAGCCTTCGAAGGGCATCAATTTCAACTGGGCTTCGAAGCTGAGGTCGTTCGCGTCACTGTCGCCGGTGTAGGAGCCATCAACCACGGCCACATACACGCTGGCCACGTCACCGAACCCTTGCCGTGCGGCAACACCATTGGCGTATCCAGGATAACCAATGATCGTGGCCGAGACGGAGTACTGCCACAAGCCGGTTGGTTCTGCTGCCTCGTAGCCGAGCGGCGTCAAAAAGCGTCCAGCTTGCAGGGTCAATCCGCCTTCTGTCGCGTACGACAAAATGGCCTGTTCAAC
>JAPKCZ010000749.1 GCA_028822745.1 Kiritimatiellia bacterium
GCGCTGGAGTGGACTTGGATGCCCATCTGCGTGACGAGCCCATTCTCGGAGGCGAACTCGCGCAGACGGCGACTTTCGTAAACTTCATGCGTGAGCGGCTTTTGCACGTAGACGTGTTTGCCCAGTTGCATGGCGCTCATTGCGATGGGCGCGTGCATGTGGTCGGGCGTGGAGACGTTGGCGGTGTCAAAATTTTTCGACTCCCGGTCGAGCAGTTCACGCCAGTCGGTATAGATTTTAGCCTTCGGAAATTTCTTGGCAAAGCCGGTGGCGCGCGAGGGGTCAATCTCGGCGGTGGCGTGCATGTCCACGTGGTCGTGACCGGAGATGCTATTGAGGTCCGCTCCGGCCATTCCGTTGGCGCCAAAGCTGACGTGGCGGATGCGGTCATTCGGGCCAATCGCCCAAGAGGTGCGGGCCACAAACGGGAAAGCAATGGCGGCACCGAGGAAATTTCTGCGGGAAACGGGAAAGTGTTTCATGCGCGAAGTGTGGCGGATTGGCGTGGGTTTGCAAACTTTTTGATTGTGTTCGCGACTGTTTTGGTTTCAATCGCGCCGCTATGACGAATGAATCAGTAGGATTTTCCGGAGAATCAGTCGAGGCGCTGTCCACCGCCATCAACCGCTACGGGCGCCAGCAAAACATGGAGCCCATCAGCGTGGCCATCACGCAGGAAGGCAGTGGGTCCAGTTCCTTTTTCCGTGGCATTGCCATCTTCTCGCCGCCCTTTGAGGAGGCTGAGGAAGAGGCTGTCTACTAGAAGATTGCGCTGGCGGCGCATTGTTGATTAACCTCGGCCTGCGCGTGCGTAGCTCAATTGGATAGAGCAGTAGTTTCCGAAACTAAAGGTTGCAGGTTCAAGTCCTGCCGTGCGTACCATCCTCCTCACGGGCCGGCGCTAAGGGTCGATAACTTGAACCCCATGACTTCTGGCAATGCTGTTCAGTGTCTTGGCTCTCACGGGACTTTGTTTGGCGAGGCTATCCACAGTCGGGATATCTTCGGCCAACAATGCCGCGTGCCATTCGGTCCACAGGTCTGCCAATTCACCCCACGCTTGCTGATAGTCGGCAGGGCATTTGCTGATGTCGACGCGATTCAGCGCATCCAGCGCCGTCTTCACCGCGGTCGCCTGCTCATCCGCGGTGGTGCTCGAATTGTATGAATCCACCATTGTTGACTCAATGGGCCCCAATTGGTTGTGAGCCTTAATGATGGTATTTTGTTTCCCGCACCCACCGGCAAGCAGGATAGCGGCAAAAATGAACGGGATGATGGCAAGTTTGTTTTCCATGGGATTGGCTGGTTGATTAGATTTAGAAAAACAGGATTATTGACGATATCATCAGCCTCCCGCAAGCGAAAAGTGCGTTGAAAAATACTCTTTAGTTACAGTTCGGTTTCCTGCCGGTCGCACCATTTTCTATTTGCTGGCTGGCACAAATCCCTCGCGCTGGGCGATCTTGAACAGCGCTTCCGCCTTGGCCGCGCTTTGTTCTGAGAGATTGGCGGCTTGCTTGATGTCTCCCAACTCCAGCGCCAGTTGCCATTTCTCCCAGTGGGCCACCAATTCATCCCACGATTTTAAATAATTATCGGGACACTGGCTGAGGTCAACATCGTCCATTTGGTCCACCGCGACTCTGATAACACCCGCTTGCAAGGT
>JAPKCZ010000083.1 GCA_028822745.1 Kiritimatiellia bacterium
CCTACACGAACGACAAACGGCATTCAGGTTCACTACGAAGAGCAAGGTTCGGGCCCTCCCCTTCTCTTGATCATGGGCATCACAGCGACTGGCGCTGTCTGGGAAAAGCACGCCGAATACTGGCAGAAGAGCTTTCGTTGCATCATGCCCGATAATCGCGGCGTTGGGCTCTCTGACAAACCAGAAGGTCTTTACAGCAGCGCGATGATGGCGGACGATCATGCGGGACTTCTTGCGGAACTCGGCATCGAATCAGCCCATGTCGTCGGTGTATCGATGGGCAGCATCATCGCCCAACAACTGGCTTTGCGACACCCACAATGCGTCAAATCACTCGTCCTGATGTGTCCTTGGGCTCGCTGCGACGCATACGCGAAAGGCATTTTCAACCACATGGAGGTCGCCAAAGCCCGCCTGACACCGGCTGAATTCACGGAATTCATCCAACTTCTCATTTTTTCCAAACGTTCATGGGATGATACGGATACCTACCAGAGCTTCCTTGATGGTCGCTCCGAGGCTTCGCTTGCCCCCATCCCGCAACCGTTGCATGGCCTGATTGGCCAGTCCGCAGCCTGCAAGGATCACGACGTCTTAGCCGATCTTCCAAAAATTGCGTGCCCCAGCCTTGTCATTGGGGGTGAAGATGATATATTCACCCCCGTCTGGATGGGGAAAGAGGTAGCGGAAGCCATTCCCGGCGCAGAGTTTCATCTCTATCCCTTTGCAGGGCACGCTTTTCATTGGGAGCATTTAGAAGAGTTCAACGCGCGCGTGCACGACTGGTTAGGTGCGCGCGTTTAATATAAACAACAAGACAACACAGGACCTATGACAGCAGACATAACAGCACAACCGGTTAATCGGAATCGTTTATTGTGGGCTGGCTTTACGGCCATCCTTGCGGCTGGCGTAGGATTCGCCATCCGAGGTGGAATCTTTGACAATTGGGCTCAAGCCTACGGTTTCACTGGTGCACAATTGGGTGCCATTGGTGGTGCCGGCTTTATAGGATTCTGTTTCGGCATCATCGGCGGCGGTGTTATTGCGGACAAAATCGGTTACGGAAAGCTCGTCATGCTGGCCTTCGCCACACATGTGATTTCCGCCATTGTCACATTCGGGGCATCGTCTCCCGAAACCGCGTATGCCTTCCTTTACTGGGGTATGTTCTTGTTTGCGTTTGCGAACGGTGTTCTAGAAGCGGTTGCCAACCCATTGGTTGCAACCCTCTTCCCAGAAAACCGTACACACTATCTCAACATTCTGCATGCCTCTTGGCCTGCAGGCATGGTTCTGGGTGCGCTCGTTGGCTGGTTCTTGGATGACAAAATGCAAATCGGTTGGAAGATCCAACTTTCCTTGTATCTCATTCCGACGATCGCTTACGGACTGATGTTCCTTGGTCAGAAGATGCCGAAATCAGAAGCTTCTGAAAAAGGTGTGCGTCTGGGCGACATGTTCAAAGACGTCGGCCTCGCTGGCGGCTTGGTCATCAGTTTCCTGCTGGTTATCTTCTTTAAGGACATGTTCCATCTGAACACGGCAGTTGCCGCGCTCATCGGTGGTGCAATTCTGGTGACGATCGGCGTCATCACGAAGTTCTCCATTGGTTCGCTCCTGCTTTTCTTCCTGTTCATCGCGCATGCGTTGGTCGGATCCGTCGAACTAGGAACAGACGGTTGGATTCAGAACATCACGGGCAACCTGTTCACGTCAGAACAAGGCAAAGCGCTCTTCATCTGGACATCATTGATCATGTTCGCGTTGCGTTTCTGCGCTAACTTCATCGAAAAGAAGCTCAAAATCTCACCCATTGGTCTCTTGCTGATCTGTTCAGTGCTTGCCTGTGTTGGCCTGATTCTGTCCAGCATCATGCAAACCTTTGTGATGGCATTAGTCGCCCTAGGCATCTACGCCGTTGGCAAAACGTTCTTCTGGCCAACCATGCTGGCTGTCGCCTCTGACCGCTTCCCGCGCACAGGAGCCATCGCCATCTCCATCATGGGCGGTATCGGCATGCTTTCAGCAGGCCTGATCGGAACACCTGGCTTGGGTTACACCAAGGATTACTACACGGCCCAGACACTGCAGGCGGATCAGCCTGCGGTCTACGCCGAGTACGTCGCCGAGGCGCCCAGCAAGTGGCTCACGCTTGAAACGCCCGCCATCGACGGCAGCAAGATGGAAGAAGCCCGTAGTGCCGAAGCACGCACTCCGGCGCAGGAAGCCGTTGTTCTTGCTGGCCAGACGGGAGATCGTAAAACGTTGAAGATCGACGCCTTGTTGCCTGCAGCAATGGCCGTCATTTATCTTCTCATGATGATCTACTTCAAAACGCGTGGTGGCTATAAAGTCGTCACAATTGAAGACGAAGTAGCATCCGAGGCTAAAGCGTAAGCCTAGCCCAATTGCTTTTTCAGACAATGCGCCGGCGCATCGCGAATCTTCGTGATGCGCCGTTTGCTTTTATAGGGAAAAAAGCCCTGCCAGCGCATAAGCCAAGGACAATATTTACCACCCTCCCGCCTTCGTGCATACGCGCCAACGTTAACGCCATCGCGCCATCCATAGCGCTGAAAGCGCGCTATATACCAGCCCAGGGCAACGCCCTGGGTAGAGGAAGGAATGATCGTTCAGCCCTGAAAGGGCGAGATATGGCACGTTGCATAGGGAAAGGTCCTATATTTCGCCCTGGGCTAGTATATGTAGGCCTTTCAGGCCATAGACGCATGCCGAAATTTCTTACGTTGACGCAAATGCGCCTTCGCGGGAGCGTGGCGAAGTCTTCTCCAGAGGTCGGATGACAAGGCCACGAAAAGGATCACGGACTCAGTCGAGGTCTTGCAGTGCCTCAATCATTGCTAATGCTGCATTTTCTTCGGCGATCTGTTTTCGGGAGCCTTCTCCGGTCGCCTGTTGACCATCCGCCAAAACGACTTCCACACGAAATGTCGTCGCATGTGGAGGCCCTTCCTGATGCACAACACGGTATTTGGGCGCCGTTTTCCAGTGAGACTGCGCATACTCCTGGAGCTTCCCTTTGGGATTGTCGCCCCAGATGTCGTGCTCGAGTGAATCAATCAAAGGCACAAACAGTGTGTCGAAAATTTGGCGTGAGCCCTCCAGGCCACCGTCAATGTATGCCGCACCGATAACCGCTTCGAGTGCGTTCGCCAGATTTGACGGACGTGAGCGCCCTCCGGACTGCTCCTCCCCTAGCCCGATTTTGAGCCAGACGCCTAAATCAATACGCGCAGCGCATTCGGCGAGCGTTTTCCCACTCGATGCCTGACTCCGTAATGTCGTCAGCACGCCTTCGTCTTTGGTCGCAAGCGTTTCATATAGATACGCAGCACAGAGAAAGTCCAACACCGCGTCACCAAGAAACTCTAAGCGCTCGTTGTCTGCATTAACGTCTACCTGCTCAAAGCGGAATGAACGGTGTGACAGCGCGTCTTCAAGATGAGCCAAGTCGGAAAACTGATATCCAATCTGATCTTCTAGTGGTCTATACTTTAATTCGGGCACGTGCACCTTAATAGCGTTTCCATATTTCGTCATTTTTTAGCACAGGATCGACATTGATGTAGAGCTAGAAAACTCATGAGCGTGGATGAAATTGCTTGTGAATGGATTGTAAGCGCCCTTGATCCACATGTGTGTAGATTTGTGTCGTGGCAATATCCGCGTGCCCCAGCATTTCTTGGATGACGCGCAGCGGGGCCCCATTGGCCAGCAGATGACTGGCAAAGGAGTGCCTTAAGGTGTGCGGCGAAACGGGCTTCTCAATACCGGCGAGGGCCGCATAGCGCTTGATAAAATCCCAAATCCCTTTTCGACTAAACCCCCGGCCGCGATACGTCAGAAACACCGAATCGTCATTCACGGATTTCACATATAGTGGGCGAGCCTCGTTCAGATACCGTACGATGCACGTTTTGGACGATTCGCCAAAGGGCACGATTCGCACCTTGTTTCCTTTACCCAAACATTTCAGGTAATCCGACTCCAGATGCAGATCCCCTATCTGAAGCTGCGCGAGCTCGGAAACGCGCAATCCACTCGCGTACATCAACTCCATCATTGCCCGGTCACGCAACGCCTGTCGGTCGTCGCCTTTCGGTGCAGTAATCAAGCGATCCACTTCGTCCTGCGACAGCACACCAGGAAGGAGCTTCCAAAGACGCGGCGAATCCATGGCATCCGTCACATTCGTATCCAACAACCCTTCTCGCTGCAAATATCGGAAGAAAACCTTGATGGCGACGAGACGGCGCGACAACGAGTTAACGCTGAGCCCACGTTCACGCTCAGCGAGCATAAAGTTCAGGACATGCTTGCGGGTGGTTGCGTTGAACGTGTCGATGCCCTGCTGGCCAAGGTAGGCCGTAAACCGCTCAAGATCGGACGCATAGGCGGACTGTGTATTTGGGCTCAAGCCACGCTCGAGCGCCACATAGTCTAAAAACTGGCTAACAAGAACGTGCATGCTTACAGCCTAATCGCTGGTCACACCTGCATGCATCGGCATGCCAACAGGACGAATCACCGACAGCCTTCGGGCAGGGCCGCTTTCGCCTTCGCATCGGCAGGAATTTCATTCGCAGCAAATCCAGCCCTGGAGATGGTATACTCGAGGTTTTTCAAGGATAGCTTCAAGCTGTCAAACTTGATTTCCAACATACGTTGTTCGATATCAATATCGATCACATCCCCTTTTATGCCCTGCTCTCGAGCCAAGGCGCCGAGAATGATCTTGGAACACGCCTCGCTTTTCATGCCAGGAACCTGAATCGCGGCCGTTCGAACATCGCGCTTGCGACACCCCGTCGAAAGACCGGAAACACCGACCAGAACTACGCAAAGCACAACAAACCGAAAGACAACCCTGTTCCACATACAATCTTCTCCACAATTTTCGTTAAAACTTTAGTGTTATGCTCGTGATCTATTGTCAATCATGCCGTATGAGGGTGCTGACGTCCAGCCCTTCAACAGACCTTCTGTTTTGGCGTAAATGGTACTTACACACTAGCCTATGAAAAATTGACACCACCAATAAATGCACATTTTTGGCTTGCGATCAAACCTGATCCTTATATTGTCGTATTGAAGGCTCTGCAATTTAGGAGCCCCAACTGCTTCGAATGGGACTATTGCGAAGGTAATAGCGACGCGGTTGGAAGACAATGGGCGGTAGGAAGACACCTTCAAGATTTAAGCAGCGTTGCGATTGCGGCCTGCGAATGACTGAGCATGAGGAGGTTGGGCTGTGACAAAACGAGATCTTGTGGTAAGAATTTCGAAAGAAACCGGCATGATCCAGCAGGATGTCTATGCGGTTATCCAAAAAACTTTAGATTACATCACCGACGGTTTGTCCGAAGGCGATCACATTGAATTCCGAGACTTTGGCGTCTTTGAAGTATGCACACGTAAATCACGAGTTGGGCGCAACCCCAACCGTCCAGATTACGTTGTGCAAATCCCTGAACGCCGTGTCGTTAAATTTAAACCTGGGAAAGAGATGAAACGGCGTATACTGAACAGCGGAGATCCGGCGGAGCCCTCTGCCTGAGCGCGCAACAAGCTGACGCCTAATCCAGCTATCTCGTCCCTTCGACCCCCAACGACTATTTCCCCATGAGTTCTGCCCAGCCTTCCCTTAATCCCACGCGTGGTATGCGCGACTTTTATCCCGCCGACATGGCGGTTCGCAACCACATCTTCGACGCGTGGCGTGCTGCTTCCGAGCACTATGGATTTCAACCCTACGACGCACCTGTTGTTGAAAGCCTCGATTTGCTCAAGCGCAAGTCCGGTGAAGAAATTGTAAATCAGATTTATGCATTCAACGATAAGAGCGGTCGCGAACTTGCTCTGCGCGCAGAAATGACACCCACGCTGGCACGAATGGTCGCCGCGCGAATGGGATCCCTGACCCTACCGATCAAGTGGTTCACCATTGCGCAGTGCTTTCGTTACGAACGGATGACGCGCGGACGCAAACGCGAACATTTCCAACTGAACCTGGACGTCATCGGCGAAACCGAATTGACAGCAGAAGTGGAAGTCATTGCGACAGCACTTCATTCGCTCACATTGATGGGCCTGCCACCGGAAAAAGTCAGTGTTCGTTACAACAGCCGTCTGCTTCTCAGTGCGCTACTGGCGTTCACAGGCGTCTTGCCAGAATATCACGCGGCCACATTTCTGGTTCTCGATAAACGCGAAAAAATCACAGCAGAACAAATCACAGAGCTCCTGACTGACGCGGGTCTCCCAGAAGGCCAAATCGAGGCAACAATGGCCGTTATGCGTGTTGAAACCCTCTCCGAGGCTGAGGCTATGCTGGGACCAGACGCGCCTGCGATAGCTCAAATTTCGCGCTTTAATCATTTGTTGGCGCAATACGGGCTCGAAGATCGTGTTTCTTTCGACATCGGTGTCATCCGCGGCCTTTCGTACTATACGGGTATCGTTTTCGAGGCGTTCGACAGTGAGCGCAGCTTCCGAGCGATCTTTGGCGGCGGGCGCTACGACAATTTACTACAGGACGTTGGCGGAAAAGCCGAAACGGGGGTTGGTCTAGGCTTTGGCGATGTGGTTATCGGCGAACTACTGACCGAACTGGGCTGTATCGATGCCACGCCTGCAGCAGCCGAGATCCTGGTTGGGTATATGCAAGCGGAACAGACGGAATCCGCAATGCGAACAGCCAATCACTTTCGCAATGAAGGCCTTACCGTCGACTTAGCCTTACACGCCGAAAAACCAAAAGCATTTTTCGGCCGTGCAGGAAAGCGCCCCTACCGCAAAGCTGTCTACATCGGTCCTGACGATGTCGCCAAAGCGACGATACGATTAAAGAACCTAGACACACGCGAAGAATCCGAAATGCCTCTGCCCTGCGCGGGCTGCTGATTCAGGTCCGTCCTGACTCAGAGAGACACCCTAGTTCAAGACGGGAGCACAGAGCCCTCCCCTTTTCACTTAGGCCTCTTTTTCAGATTTCTGCGTGGGACGTATCTTGATGTGCAGTTCGCGCAATTGTTGTTCAGACACTTCGCTAGGCGAATTCATCATCAAGTCCTGCGCGCGCTGATTCATGGGGAACGCGATGATCTCGCGAATATTTGATTCATCGGCGAGCAACATGACAATACGATCAATCCCCGGAGCCAATCCGCCATGGGGAGGCGCCCCATACTGGAAGGCGTTGAGCATGAACGAAAACTCTTCATCCAGCTGCTCTCGTGAATACCCGGCGATGGCAAAAGCCTTGATCATGACGTCAGCACGATGATTCCGTATGGCACCACTAGATAGCTCTATGCCGTTGCAGACGATGTCGTACTGGTAAGCAAGAATGTCGAGCGGATCCTTGGACTCCAACGCCTCCATGCCACCCTGAGGCATGGAGAACGGGTTGTGCGAAAAGACAACCTTGCCCGTTTCCTCATCCTTCTCGAACATTGGGAAATCAACAATCCAACAGAACCGGAAGACGTCCTTCTCGAGAATATCAAGATCCACGCCAAGCTTGATACGCACCTCGCCACTGACAAAGGCGGCCACACCAGGTTCATCACAGACAAAGAAAACAACATCCCCTGTCTCGGCGCCGCAAGACGTGCGCACGCGGTCAAGTTCTGCTTCAGACAAGAATTTTGCGATCGGCCCTTTGACTTGGTTTTCACCCCAGACGA
>JAPKCZ010000084.1 GCA_028822745.1 Kiritimatiellia bacterium
TTAACAGTGTGCCGTAATGAAGATCACGACACACATCGCAACGTTCATCGCCGCCTGCTTCATCGGCTCCGGACTGAAGCTTAAAGGAAACGTGAAAGTCGTCGCCGACGAACTCTCTTCCTACGTCGCCGGCAAGGTTCGCAAAGAAACCGGCGGATGGCAGAAGACCGTGCTCGGTTACATCTAGGCCGAAGCGCCCGGCGCCGAATACAAAGGGATGAGGCTGGCGCGCGCCACGGTCATGTCGATAGCGCTCGACGTGCGCCCCTTGAAAACATGCACCTCCGAAAAGCCGCACTCCATCAGCAAATCAAGCCCGAGCTCGTAATCATCGGCGACGCGATAAGGCGTATGCGCATCCGCACCAAGCACCACGCGAATACCCCGCTCTTTCATCTCAACAAGCATGGCAGGAAACGGGTTCATTTCTTCGATGCGCTTGTAGAGCCCTGACGTGTTTAGCTCCATCGCGACACCCGTGACCGCGATCCGGTCTAAGGCACGCCGAATGTCATCCATGATGACCTCGGGATCCCAGGCGTCGGGAGCCACATTTTTGATTAAATCGGGATGTGCCAGACAATCAAAAAGCCGTGTTTCGGCCGATTTCGCCAGGTTGTCGAAATACGTTCGATACTCAACAACCGGATCTACATTGCCGTAACGTTTACGATACTCGCCCAACTGGGGATGCACCGACCCCAGCACATATTGAAAGTCTGTCGCCGCCAACTGCTGCTCCAACCAGGGCTCGTAGCCCTCGAAGTAATCCGCCTCAATCCCAAGACACACATCGAGACGCCCCGCATAGGCGACACGCGCGCGCTCGACCAGCGCAAGATAGTCATCAAACTGTTCAGGCAACATGCGTACAGCGGAAGAAAAGCCATCAGGCATGGGATTGTGGCAGGTCACAATCAGGCCTTTTAAGCCACGTTCCAAAGCCTGCGCGGCGTACACCTCAGGATCGCCGATGGCGTGCTTACACAATGGCGTATGGGAATGCGATTCATAGAGCACGGGTTCATGCATATCGCCACAGTGACCTGATTATCAGGCCAGAGTCAAGCCGACGCGACGATACGCAGCATCGCGCGAACATCAAATCCACGCTATAAGTTGTTGTCACTCCCCGCCGATTCGGTCTATTGATATGCAACCAAACCATACCGGAGATCCTCTAAGCTCGTGACTATTCTCAACACCGCCACCATCCTGATCGTACTGGCTGCTCTGTTCAGCTACCTCAATTTTCGGTTTCTGAAGTTTCCATCAACCATCGGCCTGCTGGTCGCCGGCTTGCTGTCATCCTGCTGCATGCTCGCCATTGACGCCCTCGTACCAAGCTTGACGCTCGCCCAAAACCTGCGCGAAACCATCGGCCAGATTAACTTCACCGCGTTCCTCATGCAGGGCCTGCTGGGCTTCCTGCTTTTCGCCGGAGCCCTACACGTCAACCTGGGCGATTTACTAAAAAACAAATGGCCCATTCTGACCCTGTCATCCATCGGCGTCTTGATATCCACGGCCGTCATTGGCTTCGGAACAGCGCTGCTGTTCTCGTTTCTGGCGATCGACATTCCCTTGGCCTACTGTTTTGTTTTCGGCGCTCTTATTTCACCCACCGATCCCGTCGCCGTGTTGGGCATCATGAAATCACTTCATGTACCGCGACGCCTGGAAACCAAAGTGAGCGGCGAAAGCTTGCTCAACGACGGATTTGGCGTTGTCGCCTTTGCGATACTCCTCGCCATTGCTGGCGGTGGGCACCACGGCGAACATGTTGACGCCATGACCATCGTGCGTGTCTTTTTGGTGGAAGTTGTGGGCGGTATCGGAATTGGATTGGCTGGTGGCCTGGTCGTCTACCACGCCATAAAAGGTGTCAACGAACACAACCTTGAAATTATGCTCAGTGTCGCCCTTGTCTTGGGTATATCGTGCACGGCGTTCGCGGTGCACGCATCCGCCCCGCTGGCCTGCGTCGTCGCAGGCCTGATGATCGGCAACCATGGCCGTCTATACGCCATGAGCGACGCCACGCGCGACGCTGTCGACCTGTTCTGGTCCTTCACGGACTACATTCTGAATGCGGTGCTCTTTTTGCTTCTCGGATTGGAAGTCCTGGCCATCCCGTTCAACCGAAGCGCTGGCCTGACGATCGCGGCCGTCATACCACTCGTCCTTGCAGCACGCTTTATTTGCGTTGCCATACCCATCGGCCTGATGAAAACAAAGCGGACATTCATGCCCGGCACCATCAAAGTTCTGACGTGGGGCGGGCTGCGCGGGGGCATATCCGTGGCCCTCGCGCTCTCGCTTCCTGAGTTCGAAGGGCGCAGCGCAGTCTTGAATGCAACCTACGGCGTCGTTATATTCTCAATCATTGTACAAGGCCTGACCATCGGCCGACTCATTCGAAGCGTATCTGCACAATCTGAAGCGGCACCATGACCACAGCATCGTCGTCACCACAAAGTATCATCGACAAAGCGTCCGCATTTTACGATTCATGCGTTCTGTTTACCGCCTCGGATTTGGGCGTGTTCGCCTATCTGGCCGAACACCCGGATAGCGACGTTGCGCGCCTCGCCGTTGGACTCGCACTAAACCCGCGTGGCGCAACCCTACTCCTGGATGCCTGCGTGGCGCTCGACCTTTTATCGAAAACCGACGGACGCTACGCCAATACAAACGCCGCGCAGGCGTTTCTTGTCCCCGGCGCCCCTGGCGATCTCTCCGGCGCCATTCGATACAACCGCGACGTCTATGCAGCCTGGGGAAAGTTGGCCGATTTCACACGCCATGGCAAACCGGTCGAAGCGCCCGAGATTCATCTTGGACAGGATGCCGAGCGCACGCGCACCTTTGTCTTGTCGATGCACTACCGCGCGCTCGGCATCGGCCGCGCAGTCGTGCCGATGCTCGATCTCGCTGATTGCGAGACCCTGCTCGATGTCGGCGGCGGCCCTGGCACCTATTCGGCATTGATCGCGCAAGCCAACCCCAACCTGCGTTGCACGGTCCTTGATCTACCCGATGTGGCCAATATCGCCAACGAACTGATCGCGCAGCAAGGTCTCAGCGACCGCGTCAGCACGCTTCCCGGCAACTATCGCACAACCGAGTTTCCGCCATCACAGGATGTCGTCCACTTCTTCGGCGTGCTTCATCAGGAGTCGCCCGAAAGCATCCAATCCCTTTTCAAAAAAGCATTCGCCAGCCTGAAACCCGGCGGACGTATTCACGTGATGGACCTCATGACGGACGCCACGCATACGTCACCCAAATTCAGCGCACTGTTCGCCGTCAACATGGCCCTGACGACGGAAAACGGCTGGGTGTTTTCCGATGACGAGCTGGTCCGCTGGCTCGGCCAAGCCGGCTTTCATGCCATGGCCGTGCAATCCTTGCCCGCACCTATGCCACATTGGATTGTCACCGCTAGAAAACCGGAATAGCCCACCCTCATACGGTCATTGCGACTCATCCAAAATCCACCCGCCGAAAACGCCGATTAGCGCGACACGTAGTGCACGGCTTTGCCGGAAATGGCTTCCGCGGCTTCCATGATCGTTTCGGAAAGGGTTGGATGCGGATGAATCGTCAGAGCAATATCTTCCGCCACGGCACCCATTTCAATGGCCAGCGTGCCTTCTGCAATCATTTCACCTGCACCCGGACCAACCAGTCCAACACCGAGAATGCGCTCTGTTTCGGCATCGGCGATCAGCTTGGTCAAGCCATCGCTTCGTCCCAGCGTGGTAGCACGACCGGAAGCGGCCCATGGGAACTTGGCGATCTTAACCTCGATGCCCTGCTCTTTGGCTTCCCGTTCCGTGATGCCGCACCAGGCGATTTGCGGATTGGTGAAGACCACGGCAGGAATCGCGGAGGGATCATAAATCGTTTTGTGCCCTTTGATCGCTTCAATCGCCACGCGCGCCTCATGCGTTGCCTTGTGCGCAAGCATGGGCTCGCCAGCGACGTCACCAATCGCATAAATGGAAGGCTGCGCGGTGCGGCGCTGATTATCGACTTCGACAAAGCCTTGCTCGTTCACGACCACGGCCGTTGTTTCGAGACCCAAATCAGCAGAGTTGGGGCGACGTCCAACCGAGACCAGCACGCGGTCGTAGGTCTCTTCTGATCGCGTTCCATCCGCGCCTTCAAAACGTACCGTCACACTGGTCTCGTTCGACGCCATGCCAAGCACCTTGGTATTAAGCATGACCGCTTCGAAATCTTTTTTGACGCGTTGCGCCAACACACGAGACAAGTCAGGGTCTGCACCGGCCATCAGGTTGGGCAGCATTTCGACGACGGACACCTTTGAACCGAACGCACAATACGCCTGTCCGAGTTCGAGACCAATATAGCCACCACCGACAACCAGTAAGCGCTCAGGGATATCTTCGAGCGCCAAGGCGCCCGTCGAATCCATGACGCGATTCAATCCGCGTGCGAACGGAATCATCGCCGGGCTGGATCCGGTCGACACGATCGCATTATCGAAGGTCATGGTCTTTTTATGGCCATCCGCCGCTTCAATTTCAACCGAGTTTGCACCGGTAAACGTGGCGCGACCTTGGACGAAATTTACTTTGCGCTGTTTGCCGAGTTGACCAAGACCGCTTGTCAATTTCGTGACGACGCTGTTCTTCCACTCGCGCAATTTATCGACATCGAGAACAGGTTCACCGAATGTGAGGCCGAAGGCTTCCGCTTCGCGCGCTTCGGTAATGATTTCGGCGACGTGCAGCAAGGCTTTAGATGGAATGCAGCCACGGTACAGGCAAACCCCGCCGGGATTGTCTTCCATGTCCACCAACGTGACGTCCAATCCGTGATCCGCGCCAATGAATGCAGCTGGGTATCCGGCGGGCCCACCACCAACGATCAAAAGCTCTGTATCTGCCACGGTTTTCTCCTTATCGATGTTCAAAAATCAAAATGCCTGAGCGTCACTCAGAGTGTGCGATCATCCACCAAGTGATAATAGAAACGGTTCTTTTAGCGCTTCAATAATCCAAGCCAGAAAACGCGACGCGTCCGCACCATCAATGGCGCGGTGATCAAAAGACAATGACAGCGGCAACATCTTGCGAGGTGACCCGTCCTCGACACTGGCCTCAATCTCCATCCGCCCGACGCCAAGAATGGCAACTTCAGGATAGTTGATGATTGGCGTAAAGAACGTCCCCGCCGTGCGGCCCAAATTACTGACCGTAAACGAGCCCCCTTCAAGATCTGCCATTTGCACCTTGCCGCTGCGCGTGCGCTCAGCGATTTCAGTCAACTCCGTAGCGATCTCGATCATGGTCTTGCGGTCGACGTCCTTGATCACGGGGACCAACAGGCCGCGCTCCGTGTCGACGGCCACACCAATGTTGCAATAGGTCTTGTATATAATCTCGCGATTCACCATATCGACGGATGCATTGAAGTTCGGGAAAATCTTCAACGCCTGCGCGACGATCTTAATGATCATGGAGGCGACGGTCAGTTTGCCGCCCGCGTCCTCGGCGCGATCACCGTAGCGTTTGCGCAAGGCATCCAGTTCGGTAATATCCGCTTTTTCGAAAATCGTCACGTGCGGGACCATCAGCCAGCTCATGGTCATTTGCTCAGCCGTCTTGCGACGAATGACGCTCATTTTGTCGCGCTTAACCGTACCGAACTTACCAAAGTCAGGCAGTTCCGGAAGGCTGGGCATACCCATAGGCGCACTGCCCGCGACAACAGCAGGTGCTGAGCGGGACACATTGAGCTGTTTCGAGTACGTCTTCACATCTCCGGCCGAGATTCGCCCCATTGGGCCCGTGCCCGGGACCTGTGAAATATCAATACCGATTTCGCGTGCAAATTTCCGAACTGAGGGCGCTGCCGGTGAGCGCTTTCCTTTGGATGCAGGCAGAGTCGATTCCGCAACAGGTTCTGCCGACGTGACGGCAGTGGGTTCAGTGGCGCTCGCCTCAGGCGCAGGTGCTTCTGTCGTGGCCGGTTCAGGCGCAGGCGCGGCGGGCGCCGCAACGGGTGCCGCGTCGGACATGACGGTAAACACCAGGTCGCCCACAGAAAGTTCGTCGCCTGCGTTCACGTGTACGTGCTCGACGACGCCAGCCACAGTGACGGGCAATTCTATCGTGGCTTTGTCTGTTTCAAGTTCAAGGGCAGGGTCGTCCAGACTGATGGTGTCGCCAACACTTGCAAAAACTTTGAGCACCTGAATGGTTTCAATGCTCTCGCCCAACTCGGGAATTCGAAACTCAACAGCCGTGGGCGCGGTCGACGGACTGGCCGCGGGCGCCTCAGGACGTGCTGGCTCAGGGGCGAGCACCGGAGCGACGGGTTCCGGAGCGGCCACAGGTTCGGCCGAAGTCGGCGTGGAATCAGGCTCCGCTGTCGCGCCTTCCAGCGAAAAGATGAGATCGCCAATCTTCAATTCGTCGCCCACGGCAACATGGACCTGCTTGACGCTGCCCGCCACGCTCGACGGCAGGTCGATCGTCGCTTTGTCCGTCTCCAGTTCGAGAACAGACTGATCCACAGCGACAGTGTCACCAACGCTAACGAGGACCTTAAGCACCTGAATGGTTTCGATGCTTTCCCCTAGTTCGGGAAGTTTAAATTCGGTAGCCATGCATGTTTCCTTCACGATGCCGCACAAAACGTGCGTGCCGCTCGCTGCCTTAGCAGTAAATCGGGCTCAATTTTTCGGGATTAATATCGAGGTCCTTAATGGCGCGCGATACGACGGACGCCTCAATGGCGCCAGCTTTCGCCAATTCTTGCAGTGCTGTGCAAGCAATGTGGCGATGGTCCACTTCGAAAAATTCACGTAGTTCGGCGCGTGCTTCACTTCGCCCGAAGCCGTCCGTTCCTAAACAAGTCATGCCACCTGGCACAAAGTTGGCAACGCAAGACGAGGTGGCTTTGACGTAATCACTGGCGGCCACAACCGGACCTGCATCCGTATCACCAAGGCACTCTGCAATGTAAGACGTGCGTGGCGTTTGTTCAGGGTGCAAGCGATTCCAGCGTTCCGTCTCAATCGCGTCGTTGTAGATTTCTTTATAACTCGTCACCGAAAAGACATCCGCGTGGACACCGTACTTCTCCTCGAGCACGTAGGCCGCTTTCAGAGCTTCGTTCAAGATTGTGCCACTGCCAAGCAAGCGCACACGCTTGGTGGATTTGCGGTCTGCTGCTGCGCGAACGCGATACATGCCACGAATAATACCGTCTTCGACGCCATCCGGCATCGGCCGCTGAATGTAGTTTTCATTCATCAGGGTCAGGTAATAGAAAATGTCTTCCCCTTCCGCATACATGCGACGCAGTCCGTCTTTGATAATGACAGCCAGCTCGTAAGCAAAGGCAGGGTCGTAGGTTTTCAGGTTTGGCACGGGTAACGACATCAACAGGCTGTTGCCGTCCTGATGCTGCAATCCCTCACCGGCGAGCGTTGTACGCCCAGCGGTAGCACCCAGGAGGAAGCCCTTCGTTCTGCTGTCGCCCGCACACCAAATCAAGTCGCCGACGCGCTGTATGCCGAACATGGAGTAGAAAATGTAGAACGGAATGGTATCAATGTCGTGGTTCGAGTACGCCGTTCCCGCCGCAATAAAGGAACTAAGCGCGCCGGCCTCATTGATGCCTTCTTCAAGAATCTGGCTGTCGGTTGCTTCT
>JAPKCZ010000085.1 GCA_028822745.1 Kiritimatiellia bacterium
GTATGGTCCTGGCGGCCGGATTCCTGAGCATTTTTGCGACCGACGTCGTCTCGCAAGGCAAAATTTCGCTGCCGGTCATCACGCTGCCCGGTATTGCTGGCATTCTGTTGACCATTGGTATGGCGGTTGATGCCAACGTCCTCATTTTCGAGCGTATCCGTGAGGAGAATCGCGCCGGTAAGAGTCTGTGGAACGCGATCAATGCCGGTTACGACCGCGCCTTCGTCACGATCATGGACGCCAACCTGACGACCTTGCTCGTGGGTATCATTCTCTTCGTCTTCGGGTCCGGCCCGATCCGCGGCTTCGCCGTCACGCTTTGCGCCGGTATCATTATGAGCATGTTCACCGCACTGGTTGTCACCAAGCTCTTCTTTGGTGTGGCCGGATCGGTGTTCAAGCTGAAGACCGTCAAGATGCTGTGCATCGTCAAAGACACGGCGATCGACTTTGTCGGCAAACGCAAGCACGCCGCCATCTTCTCGGCGATTGTGATTGTGGTGAGCTGGGCCATCATGGTCTCGAGTGGCATCAAGAGCCCCGGCGAAATCTTCGGCGTGGACTTCACGGGTGGATCTGCGTTGGTGTTTAAGTACGACACCGAGCTCGAAATTGGCGAGATTCGCAGCGGACTGACTGAAAAGGGCATTGATTCGGCCATGATTCAGTATCAGAAGGCCTTGGATGGCGGTAGTGGACCACGACTGCAAATCATTGTCGGCGAGGACCTGATCAATGGCGAAAAGCCCTCTGATTTGGTGAAATCCGTTTTGGTTGACGCGCATGCGGACCTTGGCTTCCAGCTCGAGCAGGAAGACCTTGTCGAAGGGCAGGTCGGCAAAGAGTTGAGAAACCGTGCGCTGCTGGCGCTGGGCTTGTCTATGGTCGGCATCATCATCTACATCTCGTGGCGATTTGAGCTTGGCTTCGCGCTGGCCGCTATTGCCGCCCTGTTGCATGACGTGCTCTTTACCGTCGGGGTATATTGCCTGTTTGGACGTCAGCTCAGCTTGCCGATCGTGGCTGCGCTCTTGACCATTGTGGGGTACTCCGTCAATGACACCATTGTCGTGTTCGACCGCATTCGTGAGGACATTCGCTTGTTGCG
This sequence comes from Kiritimatiellia bacterium, assembly GCA_028822745.1. GTDB lineage: Bacteria > Verrucomicrobiota > Kiritimatiellia > UBA8416 > JAIOPI01 > JAPKCZ01. The sequence continues at coordinate 1,109 of JAPKCZ010000085.1, forward strand.
CAATAAGTCGTTCAAAGAGATCTGTAATATCAGTATCAATCAGACGCTTAGCCGCACCTTGTTGACATCGATGACGACCTTGCTGACCGTTGTCATGTTGCTGGTCTTTGGTGGTGGTGCGATCAATGACTTCGCGCTGGCGCTTTGCATCGGTGTCATCGTGGGTACGTATTCGTCGATATTTGTCGCCACGCCCGTGGTTCTACTGTGGTACCGCGACAAACGTCCCGGTTTCAGTGAAGATAGCTAGGCGCGACTGAGGCTGCGCGGAAACGACGGCGTTCCGCATCATAGGGAGGCGCATATTTCTTGAAGGGCTTTCCTCTCAAGCTGTGGCAGAAGGTGCCGGCAGATGCCGGCGCCTCGAAGCGTCTGGCGCAAGCCCTGCAGCTCCCGCTTCCATTGGCAACCTTGTTGGTTTCGCGTGGTTATGAGGACACAGAAGAAACGTCGCGTTTTCTGAATCCACGCTTGAGTGATCTGTCGGATCCCTTCTTGCTGCCCGATGCAGAAGTCGCCGGAAAACGCTTGTGGCTTGCCATCGAGCGTCAAGAGCGTGTCTGTGTGTTTGGCGACTACGACGTCGATGGCGTCTGTAGCTCTGCTTTATTGGTGAACGTGTTTCGTGAGCTCGGTCTTGCGGTTGAAACGTTTGTCCCCAATCGTCTCGAAGAAGGCTATGGTTTGTCGGCGGCTGCGTTGGCGCGATGCCTGAAGACCAATCGGCCAGACGTGTTAATTACCGTGGACTGCGGCACGAGTTCCGTCGATGAAGTCAAGGCGGCCCGCGACGCGGGTGTGGATGTCATTGTTACTGATCACCATGAAGCGCCCGATGGTGTTGCCGAGGCGCTTGCCGTTGTGAATCCAAAGCTGGGCGATTTCGAACCCGCCAAAACGCTGGCAGGCGTCGGGGTTGCCTTCAAGCTGTGTCACGCCATGGTGAAGATCGGGCTACAGGAAAAGCGCGAGGCCGTGACAAAGACCGACCTGCGCCGACACCTCGACCTTGTTGCGATCGGCACGATTGCAGACATCGTTCCGCTCGTTGGTGAGAACCGAATTCTCGCACGGCATGGGCTCATGCGTCTCAACCGCTACCCGCGCCTTGGGCTTTCCGAGTTATTGCGCGTTGCTGGCGTTCAGGAGGACCTGGATGCGTATCACATTGGGTTTGTCATCGGGCCACGTTTAAATGCGGCCGGTCGACTTGGTGATGCGCGCAGAGCCCTCGAGATACTACTTGTTGAGGAACCGGCTGGGGCACGCAAGGCCGCCGAGGTTTTGGACGGTGCCAATCAGGAGCGCAAGGCCATCGAGCAGGCGATCCAGATTGATGCACGCAAACGCATCGATTCGACGTTTGACCCGAAACAGTCCTTTGGCCTTGTTGTGGGCGATGCGGGATGGCATCAGGGCACGGTTGGGATTGTCGCATCGCGTCTCTGTTCTCGATATTATCGACCGTCCATTGTGATTGGTTTTGACGAGACCGGGCTGGGGCGCGGATCGTGTCGCAGTATTGCTGATTTCGACATGCTCGCGGCGCTGGACGTTTGTAAAGCCCATCTGGTTACGTTTGGTGGCCACACGATGGCGGCCGGCGTAACGATTAAGTCTGAGAATTTGGCGGCGTTCGCTGAGCAGTTCAATTCCGTCTGCGCCGGCATGCTTGAAGGGCGCGACTTACGGCCTGTGCAGCGCGTTGATGCCTGGGTGCAGTTCGGCGAGATCGACGCGTCGCTGCTTGAGGCAATGTCGAGTCTGCATCCGTTTGGTATGGGGCATCCAACGCCCGTTTGGGGCGCGCGCGGTGTGACGCTGGCCGGTCCTGCCCGTAAGGTCGGTAAAGAAGGACGGCATCTGAAGCTTCGATTAGCACAAGGGGGCAGCGTGCACGAAGCGGTTGCATTCAATCAGGGTGCCTATCCCGTCCCGGAAGGGAAGATTGATGTCGTTTTTCAGGTGCGCTCGAACACCTTTCGCGGAGGCGACGCGGTGGAGTTGCACGTTCAGGATATTCGGCCAAGCACCGACACGTAGCGTTCGGCGTGGATCGCGTCTGTGCGGCTCAAAGGCGATGCGCGGGCAACATGCAGACCTCGTCGAGCGTTTCCCGCACACAGGTCAACATCATCTCGATGGAAAATGGTCGCGATAACACAGCGGTCGCGTGGTCTGTCGCGCTTGTGTTCCCATGAGGGTCGACCAATAAAACGGTTTTGTAGAGTAATGACTCGCTCTTGTCCCGCGTCAACGGCTCCCGAGGCGCTAGGGCGACGTCGCTAATCACGAGTGCTACCAAATTGCGTCGGTCATTCGCTTTGGCCAATGCCTCCTCTCTCGAGGCGGCAGAAATGACGTGGTATCCGTTTTCGCTTAAGGCGTCGACGACACTGTCACTGATGTATTGTTCGTTGCTGAGGACCAATACGGTTTCGTGGCCCATCAGAGATGTGTCCCCTGTCGCGGCGGCGATGCTCTTAAACAGCAGCTGAACCGTGGTGCCTTTACCTGGTTCTGACGTCACGTGGATGTTGGCGTTCATGCCTTTCACAATGCCGTACACGGTTGCAAGGCCAATGCCGTGTGCGCGCGCTTTTGTCGTAAAAAAGGGTTCGTAGATGCGTGAAAGCGTGTCGGCGTCCATGCCGCAGCCCGTATCCACGACCGTCAGTTCGACGTAGTCGCCGGTGTCGACACCGAGGTCGTTCGCCGCGGTGCGGTCCGTGAGGGGTCGTGTGGATGTCGATATCAACAACGCACCCTGGTTCGGCATGGCATCACACGCATTCACGACCAATTGGGTCAGCACCTGTTCGAGTTGTCCCGCGTCGGCGTGGATAAAGTCCAGCTGTGGGTCGAGCTTTACCGTGAGAGATATTGGGTCGCCGACGATTTGTGCCAACGTTGGCGCGAAGCGTTCAAGCGCCTCATTGAGTCGTAGTGGCGTGAGTGCCTCGGACGTCGTATGGCTGAAGACTTGCAACTGGCGTGTGAGTTTGGCGGCGCGCTCGGCCGCCTCGAGCATCTGAAGCAGGTCTTTGTAAAGCATGGTGTCGGAAGGCGTGTCGCTCATGGCGAGTTGACAGCCCCCAATGATGACCGTTAGCAAATTGTTGAAGTCGTGGGCGACACCGCTGGCCATTCGGGTGACGGCGTCCATCTTTTGGGCGTCCATACGTTGGGATTGTAGGCGCAGCGACTCGTCAAGCGCGCGGCGAAGTGAATTGACCTCGTTGTGCGACGCTTTGGATTGCGCCATGAGCAGGTGGATGCGCTCAGACAGGGATTGCCATTCTGCGGGATACGTGACGACGTGTTCCGTATGCGACCCGTCGATGTGCTGTTGAAGAGTTGATTCGAGGTCGCGTATCGGCTTCGTTGTGCCGCTTGACCGTAGCGTGGCGATCGCGATGCCGACAAGCACACCGAGCGTTGCGGCGATGGCGACCGTGTATCCCGATGCTGGCACGGAGCTATTCAGGGCAATCAGGAAAATGAAAATCAAGCCGGCCAAGCCCGAAAATGCCAATATCCGTATTGTGCGAAATGAAAGTTTCATCTGATAGTTGCCTGCCGTTTACCTTATTGGCGATGCCGGCGGATATGGAATATCCATATAACCCCATTCTATTTTAGCAAAACAGGTCAAATGACACAATGATCGAGCGAGTGGTGCCTGGCGGCCGGGCGTCCTCTGCGCACTCCGTGGTTAATCTTCTTTTTCAGTACCCGGTATTCGGGCTTATGGGGTGGTACGTCTAACCGAATTCGAATCAGCACATCATTTACACGTAACACAGAATAGTGCATTCTGCCTGTGTTGATGCATTCGGCACGTTGCTGGTGCCACGGGGCAATGAACGTAAGGAAGAAGTAGTGATATGAATAGGATGACAACAGCCCTGCTCATGGCCGGTATTCTTGGTGGTGCTTATGTGGGGCACGCGCAGGACGAAGAACAGGGCGTGGACATCAGTGGCGATATTCGCTTGCGGCACGAATATGTCGATCAGGACGATAAATCCTCCGATCGCCACCGCCAGCGACTCCGTGCGCGTGTCAATTTAAACGCCGACGTCAACGAAAACGTCAAGGCAGGTATCCGCGTTGCCAGCGGAAGCGACGATCCTGTTTCAACGAATCAGTCCTTTGATGATTCGTTCTCCTCAAAGGACTTGCGTCTTGATAAAGCCTATTTGGCATGGCGGGTCGCTGAAGCGCTCGAATTGACGGGCGGGAAGATGGGTGCGCCATGGCTGAGAGTGGCCGACCTCGTCTGGGATAGCGATTTGAACCCAGAAGGGCTCGCGGCTGTTTTTGAACACGCCATTGAGGGCGTTACATTCATGGCCAACGGTGGTTGTTTCTGGTTAGACGAAATCAGTTCAACCAGCGACGACCGTATGTTGTATACCGGTCAGGTTGCGCTCGAGTCAAAACTCGGTGAGGCTGCGAAAGTCCTCGTTGGTGCTGGCGTGTATCACTACGACAACATGCAGGGGCTCGCGTTGCTGGTTGATTCGGAAGATAGCTTTGGCAATGCCACTGCTGACACCGGAACCGAAGAAGAGCCCTCTCTGGTTTATGCGGAAGATTTCGAGATTTACGAACTTTTTGCACAGATCAGCGGATTCGCCGGTGATATCCCTGTGAAGGCGTATGGCCAACTCGTCTCCAATGACGCCGCTAGCAACGATGATACGGGCTATCTTGTTGGCCTGACTGTCGGGAAAGCAAAAGAGCCGGGCACGTACGAATTCGGTTACAACTACCGCGACATCGAGAAAAATGCTGTCGTTGCTGCTTTCAACGATTCCGACTTTGGCGGCGGCACAAACGCTGAAGGCCATAAACTGAAGGCAAAAGTGGCGCTCGATAAATCGTGGACCGCAGGGGCGACTGTGTTCCTTAATCAATTGGACCCTGACGGAAAAGACGTCGACTATACACGGGTTCAGATTGATCTGGTCGCCAAATTCTAAGATGTTGACGGCGCAGGACACTCTACGCATAATGCGACCAACCGGCGGGTGCTACCCCAGTGGTCTCACCCGTCCGGGAGGCGTATTTCTGAAGACGAACTCGGCTGGTGTTCTGCAGATGTAGGGTGCCGACCATAAAAGAGGGGTTGTCCACGTGGTAACTTTTACGAATGACACGAATCAGACGGATCCCATTTTCGGCAAGGTATGCGCATGTCTCGCGACACGTGAGGCTATGGCTCCCGCGACGCTCGCGGATGCCAGTGGTTTGGCGTGGTCGGTATTGTCCGACGTGCTTGACGCTTTGGAGCACGATGGAAAAGTGGAGGTGTTACGCCCCATGTTTTCCGAAACGTCGCGATCGCGAGTGATACCACAAGCGCACAACGGGGTGCACTATAGACTGGTCAAGTCTACCGATAGCGATTGCGTCTGGCAGCAGGGCGTTAATGCCGTCCCTGCATCCGATAGACGCGTTCGCGAAACGATGCGGCTTGAACGTGCGCACTCCCATGCCGCAAACCATCGTTGGGCGCCCGGGCAGCGCTGAAGGTCACCTTTCCCGCAGTGCAGAATCGTTGTTTTCGGGCGTTCCGGGCAAGGGCGTGTGCTATCTACGCTATCAGATCTGATCCACGCCACGTTTGGTGCTTCCTTTCATGTCGCGTGAAACCATTCTGCTTGTCGAGGGCGAGGACGACGTGGCGTTGGGCATCTTTTGCGTCGCGCTCACGGGAAACGTCCCTGTCTGAATGGTTTTGCTTTAAGCCGACGCCCGCGCTATGTTTTACGGCTTGGAACGTTCTATGAGCCACGAAACAAAAACTGATCAGATTGGACCCGTCGAGACGCTGCGCTTTGACCTGGAGTTGCCGCCAGAAGGCTTCCTGTTGACGAGCGGTCGCCACCTCGCCGAAGTCACCATTGCGTACGAAGTCTACGGCGAGCGATCCGCGGCCAGCGACAACTGTGTGCTTGTTTGTCATGCTTTGTCAGGCGATGCACACGCCGCCGGGGTGCACGCGACGCCATCTCCCGAAGATGCGGGCCCATGGTGGCCTGATATGATCGGGCCCGGCAAAGGGATCGACACGAATCTCTATTTCGTCGTCTGTGCCAACGTCATCGGCGGGTGTCAGGGGTCAACGGGGCCATCCTCCGTGAACCCGGCGACGGGCAAGCCTTATGGTGCGGCGTTTCCAGAACTCACGGTTACGGACATGGTTCGTGCCCATCAAACGTTCTTGCAACAGATGGGCATTGAGCGGCTGGCGGCAGTGGTTGGCGGTTCGTTTGGCGGCATGCAGGCGCTTGAATGGGCTGTGCAATTTTCAGATCGCGTCGATCGTTGCATCTGCATTGCTTCGGCTGCGGGGCTTTCCGCTCAGGCGCTAGCCTTTGATGTGGTCGGGTGCAAAGCGATCCGCAATGACCCGGATTGGCAGGGCGGTGACTACTACGAGAGCGGCCGTATCCCCCGTAAAGGCCTGGCGTTGGCTCGAAAAGTTGCGCATATCACGTATCTTTCTCCCGAAATGATGAACAAAAAATTTGGTCGAGACCGCTGGAATGAGGGCGCACTACATACAGGT
>JAPKCZ010000750.1 GCA_028822745.1 Kiritimatiellia bacterium
GCACGCGGCTGCGGCGCGAGCGCGTGGCAGGCGTTCTGGCAGGTCGAATTCCCTCAAATTTGGGTTGGTGTAGCCAGCAGCTGCGCCTTCGTCGCAATCCTGTCTTTCAATGAGGCGCCCCGGACCGCGCTATTGAAAGGCGGCTTCGATACTTTTGCGAATGTGTTGGTCGCGCAGATGCTCAACATCGGCATGTCGGAGGAATCATACGCCATGGCCGGCATCATGAGCATCCTGTCGATCGCTATTATTGGCTCGATCCTGATCTACAGCATGGCAAGGTCGGAACGCCTTGAACGCGAGAGACGGGTCAAGGCCCAACCCCTGATGTCGCAATAGGATGGTTTTATGGCTATGAAAAAATCCGATACCGCCGCCGAGGACATCACCGGGGACTTAGCCGTCGAAACCTTCGGCGTCTCGAAGTCCTACGGGCAGGTGAGGGCGGTCGACGAAATATCTGTAAAGGTGGAAAGCGGGCAATATTTTGTTCTGCTAGGCCCCAGCGGTGGCGGCAAGACTACGCTCCTTCGATTGATCGGCGGTTTTGTCCGACCGGACGCCGGCCGGGTGCTGCTTCACGGCCAGGAAGTTTCCAATCTGCCACCCAATAAACGTTCTACCTCGATGGTTTTCCAGTCATATGCCTTGTTCCCCCACATGTCGGTGGAGAAGAATGTTTCCTATGGCCTAAAACTGCTCAAGCTACCGGCCCCGGAGATCGCGGAAAAGGTGGCGAGCATTCTCGAACTGGTGGGGTTGAAAGGGTACAACGGCCGCATGCCCCACGAATTGTCGGGCGGCCAGCAGCAGCGGGTCCAATTGGCCCGCTCCCTGGTGCTGGAAAGCGACATATTGCTCCTCGACGAGCCCCTTGCATCCTTGGATGCAAACCTGCGCAAAGATATGTGCCACGAATTGAAACGGATCCAGGAACAGGTGGGCATAACCTTTATTCACGTCACCCACAATCAGGAAGAGGCGCTCACCATCGCTGATCGCATCGCCATCATCGCCGACGGAAAAATGATCGAAGAAGGTGTTCCGAAGGAAATTTACGAACGGCCCCGCAAAAAGTTTACCGCTGATTTTATCGGCCAGAACAACCTGATTGACGGGAAAATAATAGGGACAGACGGCAACCACGTCACTATCGATTTGGGTTTTGCGACGGTTACCGTCCCTCGCTCGGAGCATAGCCCTGATAAAGGCGCCGAGGTGACGGTCTCGGTTCCCGCCGAAATGATCGAAATCACCAAGGAAGCACCGCAAGATAATGAAGTCTCGCAATATCTTCAGGTGGTTTACGAAAAGGAAACCTATTTGGGCTTCGGCTCCCAGCATCAAATTCTACTGCCCGATGGGAATGGGTTCGTCGCCATGACAAAGTCTTCCGGCGAACCGTTCCGATTGACCCACGGTGATATTGCCTACATTGTCTGGCCAACCGCGTCGGCGCGTCTGCACACTTCCTGATTGCGGCATCGTCCTCGGCGACATTAGGATAGGCGGATAATTAAGGAACCATCATGCCCAATCCCCGCTTCCCCTATCAAATGGTGTCGGAGCGCCAAATTTTGGAGCCGCCCGAAGGCAAACCGCTGGTCGCCCATGTTTGTACAATCGTTTAAAAATAACCAGGCTAAACACAAGTGAGTAAAAG